>JAYTXV010000426.1:0-2481 GCA_043742805.1 Caulobacteraceae bacterium
TCGCGGTCGCCAATGTCTATCGCCAGGACTTCCCTGTTCCGGGTCTCACCTCTCAGCTGACGGTCGTCTACAACGCCAATCGCGAGGGCGATGACGTCGTCTTCAACAAGAACGGCTTTCCGGTGATCCCCGCCATCATCGGCAACGATCGGGCGCGCAACTATGACGTGGTCTATCTCGGCTACAACGCCGACGGCCATATCGGTCGATTCAACATTACGGCGTCGACCTATCTGGCTCTGGGCCAGGATCGCAACAACATCTTCACCGGCCAGCCGTCCGATATCAGGGCCTGGTTCGCGGCGGCCGAGCCGAGCTATGACTTCGACTGGTTCCGCGTTCGCGTGTCGGGTCTTTACGCCTCCGGCAACCATGATCCGCGTGGCCATACCGAGACTGGCTTCGATTCGATCATGGAGAACCCGCAATTCGCGGGGGCCGACGCCAGCTATTTCGTCCGCCAATCCATCCCTTTTGTCGGCGGTGGCGGTGTGGGTCTCAACGGTCCCAATGGCATTCTTTTGGACTTGCGGTCGTCAAAGGATGAGGGACAGTCGAATTTCAACAACCCCGGCACGGCCCTGTTGGGCATGGGCGCTGACTTCGACGTGTTGCCGCAACTGCGGGTGACCACCAATATCAACCACGTTTGGTTCGCCGACACCAATGTGATCAAAGTCCTGCGCCAGCAGGGAACAGTGTCGAACGATCTGGGCTGGGACTATTCGCTCTCGACCGTTTGGCGTCCAAGAATGAGCCAAAATATCATTTTTCGGCTGTCTGGGGCGATTTTCCAGCCGGGAACTGGGTTCAATGATTTGTTCACGTCAGTGGGTCACGACACGGTGTTCTACTCCATTCTGTTCAACACCGTCTTGGCTTTCTAGGGGAGCGTGGCCACGGAACGCGTGATGAAATCGTGGGTATCCTGGGCTCTGGCGTTGGTCGCGCTGGTGGTGATTTTGCCGTGGGCGGTCGCCGCTAACGATGAGGAAAAACCTGTCGAGCGTCACTATGTGACCGCGCCGGCCGCGCCGACCGGCGAGACCACGGAGCAGGCGGAGGCCAAGAGCGCTGGCTGCAAGAGTTGCCATACCTCGTCCGACACCTGGACCATGCACAAGTCCAAGGCGGTGGTCCTGGGGTGTGTCGATTGCCATGGCGGCAACGCGTCGGTGACGGCGCCTGCCGACCTCGCCAGAACCGGTGCCCAATACGCTAGGTTGCGCGATCAGGCCCACGTTCTGCCGCGTTTCCCGAAGGCCTGGGGCTTCCCGCATGCGGCCAAACCCAAGGAAAGCTACACCTTGTTGAACCGCGAGGCGCCGGAGTTCGTGCGTTTCGTCAATCCCTCGGACTATCGCGTGGCGCGCCTGTCGTGCGGCGGCTGCCACCTAGCCCAGATTCAGGTCAGCGAGCGGTCGATCATGTCGACCGGCGCCATGCTGTTTGGTGGAGCGTCCTATAACAACGGTATCCTGCCCTATAAGCACTATGTCCTGGGCGAGGCCTACACCGACAAGGGTGAACCCGCGAAGTTGCTGTCGCCCGGCACGGCGCCGGGGTCGAAACCCGGAACGGTGACGGATGCCGAAAAGGCGCGCGGCGCCCTCTCGGTGCTCTACCCGCTGCCGACCTGGCAGGTGGTCCCTCCGGGCGACAATTTCCGGGTGTTCGAGCGCGGCGGCCGCACCATCGGCACGCAATTCCCCGAAATCGGCCTGCCCAATTCCGGTGGCGAGATCCAGAAGTTGGAGGAGCCCGGCCGTCCCGACCTGAAACAGTCTAATCGCGGCCTCGCCACCGGCCTGCGCGTGGCGATCCCGGTGCTCAACATCCACAAGACCCGCCTCAACGATCCGTTCCTTTGGTTCATGGGCACCAATGAGCAACCGGGCGACTATCGCTCGTCGGGCTGCGCGGCCTGTCACGTTGTCTACGCCAATGACCGCCAGCCTCAGCACGGCCTGACCTACGCCCAATATGGCAATGACGGCAAAAGCATCAGCCTGGACCCGACCATCGACAAGACCGAATCCGGCCACCCGCTGCGCCACGAGTTCACGCGCGCGATCCCGAGTTCGCAGTGCATGACCTGCCACATGCACCAGCCCAACGTCTTCGTGAACAGCTTCTATGGCTACACGATGTGGGACTATGAGTCTGACGCGCCGTTCATGTGGCCAGAGAAGCAGAAATACCCCACCGCCGCCGAGATTCGCAAGGTTCTGGACCGTAACCCCGAGGGGGCGGCCCCGAGGGGGAACTGGGCGTCGCTGGATTTCGTGCGCGACGTCTTCCACCTGAATTCCAAGCTGAAAGACACCCAGTTCGCCGACTATCATGGCCACGGCTGGAACTTCCGCGCCGCCTTCAAGCGTGACCGTGACGGTAATCTGCTGGACGCCCAGGGCGCCAAGGTCGCCAACGACGACCCTGAGAAGTTCCGCAAGGTGGGCGAGCCCGAGTTCACCCCCGCCG
>JAYTXV010000427.1:0-3434 GCA_043742805.1 Caulobacteraceae bacterium
GGGCATGCCGAACTTCCTGGCCAGGTCCTCCAGCGGGTTCTGGGTCTGCTTGCGAATGGTCAGAATCTTGCGTTCGAAAGCGTCCTGATCGGCCGTGCCCGAACCGCGCGCCACGATAGCCTGACGGATCACCGGCATCTCGGCCAGCACCGCGGCGCCCAGGGCCTCGGTGTTGACCGGCACATCGCGCCAGCCGATCAGCATCTGGCCCTCGACGCGGATGAAATGTTCGAATTGGCCGATGGCGGCGTCCCGGGTCGCCTCGTCCCGGGGCAGGAAGCACATGGCCACCGCATAGTCGCCCGGCGCCGGCAGATCGACACCCTCGCCCGCCGCCCAGACCCGGAGCAGATTATCCGGAAGCTGAATCAGGATGCCGGCCCCATCGCCAGCCAGCGGATCGGCGCCGACCGCGCCGCGGTGGTCGAGATTAATCAGAATCTCGAGGCCGCGAGCGACGACCTCGTGGGATTTCTTGCCCTTGATATTGGCCACGAAACCGACACCGCATGAGTCATGCTCATGACGAGGGTCATAAAGTCCCTGCGGTGGCGGCTGGTTCGACAAATTTTTCCCTCATCAACGTCTTTGGCGGGGTCTCGGCGCAACACCAGACCGCCGGAGGCGTCTAATCGACAGCGACCGGACTGTCGACTGTCCCGACCGACGCGCGCGACCAAATCGTGGCCGGCGCCCGTTCGCAGGTCAAAACACGTTTCGATAAATGACGTCCGCGCACGCCCCCAAGCCTTGACCTTGGCGCCCCTGGGCAGTGATGCTGAAGGTCGGGTCCGCCACGTTGTCAGGAAATCCGCCAATGTCCGCTCGCGCCGCGATTCAAGCCTGCCTCATACCCTTCATACTCGGCGCGGCCATGATCGCGGGCTGCGCGCCGCGCGCTGGAATGAGAGCGTCGATTATCGACACGGCCAAGATCGTCGACTCGATCAAGACCGACGAGGTGCATTGGAACGCCGACTACAAATCCGGCGACGCCGCGAAGGTCGCGGCGCACTATGCGCCGGATGCGGTGGTGATGTCCCCCGGCGATGCGGCAAGCGTGGGAACCGCGGCCATCAAGGCGGCGAACGAGCAGGCGTTCTCCGACCCGCAATATGGCCTGAGTTTTTCCAGCGACCGGGTTTACGTCGCCGCCTCGGGCGACCTGGCGGCCGCTCACGGAACTTACAAAGAGACCACGACCGACCCGAAGACCGGCGCGGCCGTCACGGCGGCGGGCAGTTATGTCACCGTCTATAAACCGGGCGTCGATGGCGTCTGGCGGGCGGTCTGGGACATCAACACGCCAGGCGCCGCCGCCCCCCGAGAGGACGCCGGCCTGCCAAAGAGCGACATTCATAAAACGCAATAATCAAGAAGAGGAAACAATCATGGAACTGGCCCCCAAGAAGACCGGACTGTCCACCGCGCGCCTGGAGCGCATCACCGAACATCTGGAACGCAACTATATCGGCCCCGGCAAGATCGCCGGCTGCCAGGTGGCCGTCGCCCGTCACGGCCACCTGGCCTACTTTCGCTCCCTCGGTCACATGGACCGGGAGGCCGGCAAGGCCATGACCGACGACGCCATCTTCCGCATCTATTCGATGACCAAGCCGATCACCTCGGTGGCGCTGATGAGCCTTTATGAGCGCGGCTATTTTCAGCTCAACGACCCGGTCAGCCGCTTCTTTCCCTCATGGAAGAACCACCGGGTCTGGGTGTCGGGCGAGGGCTCCGACATGGTCACCGAGGCGACTGTCAGACCTGTCTCGATGCGCGACATGCTCTGCCATACCGGTGGGATCACCTACGGCTCGGCCCTGGTGGCGCTGGGCGCGGCGGACGCCGGCCACCCGGTGGATAAGATCTACGCCGAGGTCGGCGTGCGGCGCGGCCCGGGCGAGACCCTGATGGAGTTCATGGACAAGCTGGGCCAGGTTCCGCTGCGCTATCAGCCGGGCGAGCGATGGATGTATTCCCTGTCCACCGACGTCTGCGGCGCCCTGGTCGAGCGGATCAGCGGCCAGGGGTTCGACCGCTATCTGAAAGAGACGATCTTCGATCCGCTCGGCATGGCCGACACCGCCTTCGCCGTGGCCCCGGACAAGGCGAGCCGGTTCTGCGCCAACTATCGCCGGGCGGCCGACAAGAGCCTGAAGCTCCTCGATGCGCCGGGGACCAGCGAATACCTCCAGGAGCCGAGTTTCCATTCCGGCGGCGGTGGCCTGACGTCCACGACCGAGGACTATCTGCGTTTCTGCGAAATGCTGCGCCGGGGCGGCGAACTGGACGGCGCCCGCGTTCTGGGACCCCGCACCCTGGCGATGATGCACCGCAATCACCTGAAGGACGGCCAGGACCTGACCCAGATGGCCATCGGCGGCTTTTCCGAAACCGCCAACGAGGGCGTAGGTTTCGGCCTCGGGTTCGCCATGACGCTGGATGGCGTGAAGAACGGCGCCTTGGGCGAAGGGGACTACTATTGGGGCGGAGCCGCCTCGACGATCTTCTGGGTCGATCCGGTCGAGGATCTGGTGGTGGTGTTCATGACCCAACTGATGCCGTCCGGCGCCTTCAACTTTCGAGGACAACTGAAGAGCATCGTCTACTCATCGATCATGGATTAGGCGTTTGTAGGCTGACTCGAGCCGCCAGGCTGGAGCCACCTCTAAGCCGCCTGCGCCTATACCCCAGGCCCGAACTTCGGGTTTCGCGCCCACGCCACCGCCGTCCGGACAATGTGGTCGGCCGATGAATGGTCCGGCGTCCAGCCGAGCCGTTGGCGGATGACGCGGGTGTCGGCCACGAGAGAGGGGGGGTCTCCCGCGCGGCGGTCGCCGATGGCGTGGGGCGTCAGGGCGCCGATGGCCCTGTCCACAGCCGCGACCACCTCCAGAACCGACAGGCCCTTGCCCGTGCCGACGTTCAGGGCCTCGAACCGGCCGGGCTCGGTCGTGGCCGCCAGGGCGGCGACATGGGCGCTGGCCAGGTCGGTCACGTGCACATAGTCTCGCAGGCAGGAGCCGTCGGGCGTTGGGAAATCCTGGCCGAACACGGTGAGCGCCGCGCCGCGTCCAAGCCCCGCATTGATCGCCAAGGGTATCAGGTGGGTCTCCGGGTCGTGGGCCTCGCCAATCAGGCCGGAGGGATCGGCGCCGGCGGCGTTGAAATAGCGCAGGGCGACGGCGGCGAGGCCAAAGGCTCGGCAGTGGGCGGCGATCATCCACTCGCCGATCAGCTTGGTCTCGCCATAGACGCTGACGGGCGCCTTGGGCGCATCCTCCGGAATGGGAGCCAGACCCGGCGCCCCATCGCCGTAGACTGCGGCGCTGGAAGAGAAAACCAGGCGAGAGACTTGGCAATCCTTCATCGCCGCCAGCAGGCTGGTCACGCCGCCGACATTGTGATCATGAAACAGATCGGGTCGGACC
>JAYTXV010000428.1:0-12407 GCA_043742805.1 Caulobacteraceae bacterium
ATCTTCGCCGAGGGGATGCTGTTCGATCGTCTGCTGGCGGAGGCGACACCCGAGGACCGCAAGGGCCTGCTGGCCGGCAAGATCGAGGACGGGCTCAACACCGTGGTGCGCCAGATCGCTTTCCATCGTTTTGAGCGGCGCTTCCATCAGGCCCGCAACGACGGCGAGCTTTCGACCGAGGCGATCGGGGCGCTGTGGCTGGATGTCATGGGCGAAAGCCTCGGTCCGGCGATCCGCCTCAACCCCGGCTACGAGCATTACTGGAGCTATGTCGGCCACTTCGTGCACGCGCCATTCTACGTCTACGCCTACGCGTTCGGAAACCTGCTGGTCGAGGCGCTGATGGAGGCCCGGCGCGGTGATCCAGCCGGTTTCGCGCCACTCTATCAGCGACTGCTGGCGGGGGGCGGCGCGCGCACCTATGTAGAGGCCTTGGCGCCGTTCGGCCTGGATCCCCGCCTGCCCAGTTTCTGGCGGTCGGGTTGCCACCGGCTGGAGCGCCTAGTGGACTCCTTTGAGGCCCTGGTCTGAACTCTCATGGTCAATGATCCCGAGCGCGATCGGCTGGGCGGCCGGATGGCGCGGTTCGCGAAGGTCGGCGCCGGCCTTTCCGGCGCTGCGGCTACCTTCGGCGCTAACGCTCTGTTCGCCAGGGGCGACATCTCCGCGCGCAACGCCAAGGTGCTGAAGCAGACTCTGGGCCAACTTAAGGGGCCGCTGATGAAGGTGGCCCAGCTGATGGCCACCATTCCCGATCTGTTGCCGCCTGAATTCGCCGCTGAACTGACCGAGCTTCAGGCCAACGCCCCGGCCATGGGGCAGGCCTTCGTGAGGCGGCGCATGGCGGCTGAGCTGGGACCGGACTGGCTCACCAGGTTCGCCGAGTTCGACCAGACGCCTGCCGCCGCCGCGTCTCTGGGCCAAGTCCACCGCGCCGTCGCCCATGACGGCCGCCCCCTGGCGGTGAAGTTGCAATATCCCGACATGCAAAGCGCGGTGGAAAGCGATCTTAGCCAACTTCGCGCTCTCCTGGGCCTGGGCCGGCAGATGTTCGGGGCCATCGACACCCGCGAGGTGGCCGAGGAGATCGGCGAGCGCATTCGCGAGGAGCTCGACTACGCCCGCGAAGCCAAGGCGATGCGGCTCTATGGCGCCTTCTTCGCTGCGCGCGACGATATCTCCGTCCCCGTGCCGGACCCGGATCTTAGTAGTGCACGGCTGCTGACGATGGACTGGCTCGAAGGACGCGGCCTGCAGAGCTTCAAGGGCGAAGATATCGAAACCCGCAATCGTGTGGCCAAGGTCCTGTTCGAGGGCTGGTGGACCCCGCTGATGCATCTGGGCGTGATCCACGGTGATCCGCATCTGGGCAATTATAGCTTCGCCGACGCCGGCGGGCGGCTGAACCTGCTGGATTTCGGCTGTGTTCGTATCTTTCCGCCGGTATTCGTCGGCGGGGTGGTCAAGCTTTTCCGCGCCTTGTCGACTGGTGACAAGGCCGGCGAGATCGCCGCCTATGAAGCCTGGGGGTTCAAGAACCTGTCCCAGGATCTGGCCGACGTGCTCGGCCTGTGGGCGCGCTTCATCTATGGTCCGCTGCTCGACGACCGCGTTCGGACCGTCGCCGACGGCATCGCCCCGGGCGACTACGGCCGCCGCGAGGCTTTCCAGGTCAAGCAGGCGCTGGAGGAAAAGGGTCCGGTGACCATCCCCCGAGAGTTCGTGTTCATGGACCGAGCCGCCATCGGCCTGGGCTCGGCCTTCCTGCACCTGGGCGCCGAGCACAACTGGCGGCGCCTGTTCGAGGCCTCGTTTGAGGGGTTTTCAGAACAGGCGCTGGCGGAGAGGCAGGCGGCGGCCCTGGCGGCGGTGGGGCTCTAGCTCACCGATACGGGGCAACCGCCATGCGCTCCAACTCTACGACTCCATTGACGCCGCCCGCGACATGACCTTCGACTATGCTTTCAGCGCCAACTCGAACGGCTTGGTCAACAAGCCGCCCAAGCCACCTCCAAAACCCATCGCCGTCTGGATCAACCCGCCAAACCAGAAGCTCCATGGCCAAGCCCAGTCTCGTAGACCTGCAGTCTCATTATTATTGACGCGATCCGCGGCCCTCGTGACAGGCAAGCCGCTGCGTTGCATGATCAACCTGCCGCCAAAGCGGTCAGAGTGAAGCTGCGGGCTGCTATGATGTCGTACTGACGGTCCAAGTTGCACTGTCGATATTGTCGTGACGACCTAGATGGGCGGTGATCGCGTCCAGGTCCTCGGGGCGGGCGGTGGTCGGGACTAGAATGGCGGCGAGTTCGACCAACTCTTCGCCCTCCGACAGCACCTCGATTTCCCGGACCGGGTAATGATGGCGCTCCAGTTCGTCGTAAAGCTGGTCGCGCGCGTCCGACACATCGCTCGGCGCGCAGAGAACGTGGACACGATACAGCGCCTCGGTTTCGCTGGGGTTGATCGGGCGGCGGTTGACATAGTTGACCAACGGACGCAGCAGCGTATTGCCGCCCAGAACGAAGGCTGTGACGATGGCGGATTCCAGCAGCAGTCCGCCGCCGGCAAACGCTCCGACAGCGGCCGAAGCCCATAGGGTGGCGGCTGTATTCAGGCCGCGCACCTCGGCGCCCTCCTTCATGATGACGCCGGCGCCGAGAAAGCCGATACCTGAAACCACGTAGGCGATGATCCGCGTCTGACCTTCCGCGCCGTACAGCCGGCCGCCGAGGTGCGTGAACGCCGCCGCGCCGACCGATACCAGGACCATGGTGCGGAGGCCGGCGTTCCGCTGTCGGATTTGGCGCTCAAGACCGATCAGACACCCGAGCATAAACGCGGTTCCCAGGCAGATCGCTGTCGAAAGGGAAGCCCTGAAATCCGGTTCAAATATCGACAGTCCCAATGAGTCCCTCATGGGCGTTGTCTCGCCCGCCGCTGGGGCCACGACCGCATACCCGCGCGGGACAGATGTTCTGACCACATCAGCGCCGCACGCAGGCCGGATGGCGGCAGGAGGCCGGCATTGAACAAGCGCCGCGCCACGGCGAGCAGCCGCGAGGCGGCTAGGAAATAAGCGACCGGCGGCAGTATTGCCGCGCCGGCCTCGCGGCTTGGGATTGCACGGTTAGTCATTATAGCGGCCACCTCCGGGGGCTCCTGATACGAGCGGACCTAGAACTGAGCGTGAATGCGAGCCGGCCCGTTGATTGGGGTCCGCATCGACGGATTCATTTTGATCGCCCAGGTCTCGGAGGGCTTGGTCGTCGCCGTATCTGTGGATAGTCCCGTGGTTTGCGCCTGGTCAGGATCGCATAAAGCGCGGCCGACGAAGGCGCCCGGGCGTCGGTAGCGACGCTTCAAATCGAGATCTAGTCCACAGGCCATCAATGCCTCCAGTTCGATGCAAGGCTCAGCCGTGATGACTGAGGACAAGTTGGCCGATGCGAACCAGGACGAGACCGCCGGCGAACACGAGATAACCGCGCAGGACTCCCATCCAGGCCTTTTCAAGGGTGGTCATGCTCGGCGGCGGCAAGTCGCCGACCGGTGGCATACGCCATACGGATTGTCCGGTACGGTCGATCGCTTCGAGCTTTCCCCGCCGGTGGAAAGTCGAGGCCAGCCAGATGACGACGGTGACCGCGCTACCCCCGCCGAGGACGCCGAGGATCACGCGACTGTCCAGGTTGGGGTAGGCGACCGAGGCCGTCAGGATGATCGACAGCATCACCAGGCCGGCGATGATCGCGCCGGTCAGCAGATTGAGCCAACGCCCATTGCGCCACGGACCCAGAACCGCCTTGTCATTGCAAAGCAGCAGGAGGAAGACGGTCGCACCCGGAAGCAGCACGCCGGCGAGCGTTTGGACGGCGTTGGTCAGGAGGCCCAGCGGCACGTTTGGGATCAGAACCAAGGCGGCGGCCACGGCGATGAGGCCGGCATAGACCAGGTAGAACCCTATCGCCTCGATTGGCTTGCGATGCAGGGAGTGGTTCAGCTTGAAGACATCGCCAATCGCGTAGGCCGAGGCCAGGGAAACCGCGCCGGCGCCGATGATGCTGGCGTCGATCAGGGCGATGGCGAACAGCACTGCCGGCAGCCGTCCGCCGGCATGTTGCAGACCGACGGCGACGGCCTTGGCGTCGGTGAATTGACCGAACTCCGGGCGTCCGGCGAAGGCGGCGGCCGTGAAGGCCATCATGGCGCCGGCGCCGATCACGACCAGCACGATCCCCAGCACCAGATCGACCTTCTCGTAGCCGATGAAGCGCGGGGTAATGCGCTTGTCGACGACATAGCTTTGCTGGAAGAACAGCTGCCAGGGCGCAACTGTCGTGCCGACGATGGCGATGATCAGTAGCATGACCTCGCTGAGGTTGCCGCCCTTCGGTAGCTGCGGCACGACGAAGTCATGGGCCAACTGGCCGATCGGCGGATGGAGCATGAAGGCGATCGGCACCAGGGCCAGGCTGGCGAAGACCAGCACCATCATCGCCCGCTCGAACCGCCGGAAACTACCGGTCGAGGCCGCCGCTATGGTCACCACAGCCGCAGCGATGACGCCCCAGACCTTAGGAAGGCCGAGATATTCCAGTCCCAGGGTCACGCCGATGAACTCGGTGACGATGGTCAGGCCGTTGAGGATCAGAAGGTCGATGAGGCTGAACGAGCCCCAGAACCGGCCAAACCGAGCGAAGATCAGCCGGGCATGGCCGACGCCCGTCACCGCGCCGAGGCGGAGCACCATCTCCTGATTCACGTAGAGAACCGGCACGAGCATCAACAGGGTCCACAGAAGACTGGTCCCATAGTTCTGAGCGGCTTGGGTATAGGTTCCAAAGGCGCCGGCGTCGTTGTCGCCGACCATGACGATCAGGCCCGGCCCCACGATTGCCAGCAGCGTCAGAAGGCGCTTCTTCCAGCCTCTGCGCGGTGCGGCGTCGTCCTTTCGGATCGAACCGAAGGCGCCTTTGATATCGCCTTGGTGGGCGCTGTCGAGATGGGCGCTTGGGCCGAATTGGTTCGTTGCGTCGGGGGCGTCGTACGGGGCCATGGCGGTGTCTCGTTTCATGCGTTTCGCTTGGCGGGGCGCGGCAAAGCGCCCGCAGGGATGGGCCGAGCTGGTCAGGTTTGGGATTCGCTAGAGATTTGAGCCTGCGGCGATCACACGCCGGTGGCAGACAAGCCGTCCGTCGACGTCGGCGGACCACGAGGCGGTGAGCCGCAGCGGGATCGCGGGTAGGTAGTCGGGCGCCCGCCATCCAGGCGTAAGGCCCACAGGCGTCGCGTTCTGGAAGACGTGGGTGTGGAAAAAGACGGCCATCATGACCTCCTCTTGCTCAAGCGGTTGGTGCTTAAGCCCGGGAGGCCTGGCCAGCGGGAGATCAACGGCGGGCCGTGATCTCCTCGATGGTCACAAGCGTTCCCCAGGCTGCGAACCGGCCAACAGGCGCGACAGACGACGCGTAGCGGCGACTGTCTCCCTCGCTGGTCGGGTTGCTAGATCGCGGTTTCATGTGATCCTTAGGGTTGGAGAGCTGTCGTCGGCGCAAGGACGACGGTGACCTGCGTCAAGTCCCCGTAGGACCTTTTCGCCGGACACAAGGGGGTGTATACCCTGGGGGGTTATAGTATCAAGGGGCAAGTCGATAAAATGGGTCACGTCGCCAACGAGAGAACCAAGCTCTTGAATCGGCTGAAACGGATACGCGGCCAGATCGAGGCGATCGAGCGCGCGGTCGAGAGCGAGAAGGAGTGTGCGAAAGTCCTGCAACAGGCGACGTCCTGTCGCGGCGCCATGGACGGCTTCATCGCCGAGGTCATCGAGGACCATATCCGCGAACACTTGGTCGATCCAGGCGCCGGCGAGGACGATCCTCGGCGGCTGGCGGCGGAAGAGCTTATCGATGTCATCAATGCGTACGTTACCTGACTATAACCACGCGGCTTGGACGTCAGACTATGTAACAGGCGCCATTTTATGATAACGAGCCGTGTTTATCCGACATAGACATACCATTTCGCGACGGTACTGAGTAACGCGCGGATCTGATTGTCATGTGGATGGCAGCGCCTCTTTCATCCCGATCCGCCGGTCGGCCAGGGCCAGCAGCGCTACGCCGCCGTCGGAGGTGATGTGGCCGCTATTGAAGACCGCTATCGTCGTCCGTGGCGGGTGTGGCGCTCCTGTGTTCCGAAATGGGGTGGCTTCGATAATCAAATCCTATTCCAAAACAATCAGTTATGCTACTCTCACCAGTCCCTCAGACGCCTCACCGTGAATCACGGGCTCACCGCGTGCTTACAGCTGCCACCCCCCACGATCCAGAAACCAGTAGCCGGCGCCTCACAGCATGTAAGGTCCCCACATGAAGGCGACGGCGCCAGCGATACCGCCCACAGTCACAAGCGTCATCCCAAGCACCAGACCCGCCACTCGGTATTTGATGACCGGTCTGGAGCTGCGCTGGGCGTGAAAATAGGCTTCAACGACGCCCAACGGCACCAGGTAGGACCCAAATTGGATTACAACATCGGCAGGTCCTGACAGCGTATGATTCATACCCAGACCTCCGCCGGATATCAAAACCCAGGCCATGATCGCCACTCTCAGAAACCAGACGCCATTAACCACCAAGAATGCGCGCATGGCCCAGCGACGATGGGCGTCGAACTTACGCCGGGCGGCCAGCCGCCAAGCCAGCGCCGCGAAGAGCAAAATGAGCGCACCGTTAAGGGAGACCGAAATCGCGGAGATCAGCGACAGATAGGTGTGCCGTCCCCACGTCAGCCATAGTCCGCCCGCAGCCATGACAAATGCGATGGTGAAGAACAACCGTCCGTTCCAGCGATGCAGCGCCGGCGCCCGTCTGCGGATCGCCGGGAGAAGCTGCAGCAGTCCCCCGAACGTCACCACCGCGGCGAGCAGGACGTGAACAGCGAACATGGCGTTGCCGAGATTGTCGCCGGCGACGTAGCCCTTGATAAGGGGCTTTTCGTTCCACCCGGCCAGATTGCCGGCCACGGTTTTGCGGCCGTAGTGGGCGATGATCATCCAAATGAACGCACCCTGCCCCATCGCCGCGACGAGGAACCACAAGAGGCCTGATCGGCGCAGAATGGTTTCGCCCGGCGAGGGCGTAAGTGATGGGCTTTCAGGTTTTGCTGTCGTCACGTCCGTTCCACTCCTGGCGCGTTGCTGATCCAGGGCGTGCGGTGTTTAACGGAAACGATCTCGCCGATTTGGAAATCGGTTAGGTTTTTTTGGGATCTGATTGTGCGGGAGCGTCAGTGGAGGGGAGTTGCGGCTAGATGAGGGTTTATGGCTCGACCGCGGCGTTACGCGAGAGTGGACGTCTACCTGGCATCTACCTTTATGGCGGGCTTTTCGCTGCGGCCGCTGGGGCGTTCTGCCTCACGCAACTGGTCGGACATCGGCTGGGGCTCGTCTCCGACGTCCTGGCCATAACGGGTGACGCGACCTGCGGCTGGTCATGGCTGTTGGTCCGCGCGCTCTTTCAGCCGGCCAGACCCCGACGGCCTGCTTGGCCTTTGGCTCTGGTGTTGACCATGGTGGCTACCGGCGCATTCCTGCGCTTCTACGGAGACGGCGCGGCGCCGCTGCCCCGGATCGCGGAGAATTTGGGCGGGCTCATCAGTTCCGCCCTTCTCCTGTTCGCGGCCATCGAGCCGCTGAAGACGCTCGACCCGAGCATGTCTCGAGGCGAGCGACGTTTTCGCATAGCGTTTGCGGCGAGCTATGCGGCGCTGTTGGCCATCGCCGTCATCTGGGTGAACGGCGCGCCGCCTGGCGGCTTGGCGGCGCGGTGGAGCCTGTCCATCAAGCCCACGTGCGCTCTGCTGGCTGTTCTGGGTATGACGTTGGCTGTCTGGTATCGCCGTCGCCATCCGTTGCAGGAAGCCAGCCGGAGCCGGCAACGTGTCCACGCCGCCGACGAGAGCGGTTTGGTCGAGACCCTTCAGCGTCTCATGACGCAGGAAGCCATCTACACCCGGCAGAACCTGAAGGTCGCCGACCTCGCCCGCCGCTTGGGTGAACCCGAGTACAAAGTCACCAAGTGCGTCACAGGCTCCTTGGGATTTCGCAACTTTAATCAGATGGTTAACCACTTCCGCATTGAGGAAGCAAAGCGGCAGCTGAAAGACTCAGCTTATGGGCGCCTCCCAATCTTAACGATCGCTTTCGATTGCGGATTTGGCTCGATCGGTCCCTTTAATCGGGCGTTTAAGGCGGACACGGGCCTCACCCCACAGCAATTTCGAAAAGCCTTGATGTCCGAAGTCGCTTGCGGTGGACCGACGCGGTTGAACCCTCCTAACGAAGGAGACGGCGAAAGGTCTGCAAGTGCCTGAGAGGGACGTGGCCTGGACTGGCCCCAACGTCCGACTCGGTGCAGCACTACCATCGCTCGGGCGGACTCCTCGCCCTCGACCGATTGACCGTCGCGGCCGTGACGACCGGGACGGTCGTGCTACCCTGCGACGATCGGGTTCATCCAGCCCTGGAGTTTGCTGCGCGGCGGGGGTTGCGGTAGCGCACCAGCAGGGAGATTTCGGCGGCGTTCTTCAGCACTTCCCGCGGCATGCTCTGGTGGGCTGCTACATTCCTCGTTGACTAAAGTGCTGCTACCTGAAGTATATGGGGACCTAACTGGGAGCGGACCGATGGCGAACGGGATTTGGAAGATCGCGGCGATCTTGTTGTTTGCTCCATCGCTGGTAATTGCACAGGATCGAATGGCGCGACCTGAGAATGGTCCGCAGCCAGTGCAGCGTCCTGGAAGCGGCGGCCAACAGATCAAACCGGCGCGTCCAGGTGGCCCACAGATTCAACCGCCACGTCCAGGTGGCCCACAGGTCCAACCGCCGCGTCCAGGCCGCCCGCAGATTCAACCGCCGCGTCCAGGCGGCCCGCAGATCAAACCGCCGCGTCCGCTTCCTGGTCATGCGCGGCCACCTCAAAACGGCCACCGGCCGGGCTTCCACCGGCCGCCGCACTATCGTCCTAATCCTTACCGTTATCCACACGGATATGCATACAGGCGCTGGCACGTGGGTTTGATCTTGCCCAGCATCTTGTTCAGCTCATCCTACTACTTCGATGATTACCATTTATTCGGCTTATATTCGCCGCCGCTATACTACCGCTGGATCCGTTATGGCCCTGATTTGCTTCTCGTGAATACGCGCAACGGGCATGTTCGGGACGTGCACTATGGCGCGTTCGGTTGACGCGACAACTGGCTAATCCACGGAGCTGCGCCGAAGCACGAAGGTTGTCTTTCGGGCCAATTCGAAAGCTTTTCGGGTATAGCAACACTTTGCTGTGGGTCGGGTTAGCATTCGGATAGATGCGATTAGCGCCGCAGCACCGGGGGGGGGCTCAGCGGAATCGGATCGCTTGGTGATTTCGATGGCCCAGCCGCCATAAGAAGCGCTGGCCTGTCGCCTAGACCGGCTGCGTCCCGTCTTTGGCGCCTAGTGTTCAGATCAAGCGCGTTTAGGCAGGCTGCGTTGGTATCCCTCTACGCGCTGGCTCAAATAAGACGCGAACTCAGGACCACGACATAGATCACCGCCGAAAGCGTCAGCCTCATAGAAGGCATCCCGACGCCGAGAGGCCAGCGACAGATGAGAGTTCCTCCGCCCCTAAGGGGCTTACCCGTCGGGCGCGACGTAACTGTCCAAGGTCCGGTGAAACCGCCGCAGCCGCCCTTCCTGATAGCGCGACAGCGCCAGGGTCGGGGCAAACGTCGCCGCCAGACCCTCCTGCACCGCGGCCATGTTGGTGGTGTCCTGATCCAGCACGCCACCCAGATCGCCCAGAGAGGGAACAGACGCCCAGGGCGTTTCGGCGTCCAGAAGGATCATGTTCGCCGGGGCAGGCTTGGGCTCATCGCGCCCATGCCGCATGACCCAGCCCACCTCCATCAGCGTCTCCTCGTGGCTATCCGCCCACGGACGAAAACGGTACCACATGTTCGGCCCATAGCCGCCCCAGTGCATCAAGTTGGGAAACACGTTGTAGTACCACCCGTCGATCAACTCCGCGTCCGACACCTCGGAAAGGTCCGCGCCAGTGGCGGCTTGGGCCTCCGCGCGGTTCTCGTCGGCCACCCGCGCCCGCGCCGTCTGGCCGGCCTCGAAGCCGAGCGGCTCATCACCCATCAGCGCGGCCGCCCGGTTGCGCCCCCTGAACCCCTCATAGACATCCTGCTCGCTGACTTGATCGGCGACATAGGGGCTGGTGGCTACGAACGGAACCATCATCCGGCTCACGTGCGGCTTATCGGCCCAGGCGTCGTACTGGCAACCGATGTCGTCGATGTAGCTCATGATCTGCGGGTGGGTCTCCAAGGAGTGAAACGACTCCATGAACGCCTCCTGCACTACTTTCCAGTTGCCGCGCAGGCGCTTGGCCACATGCAGCCCCAGATGGCTCTGTTCCCATAGATACGGCTCGAACTGCTGCCTGATCGGATCGAGATACGTCTCCAGCGACATGGCCTGGGGATCGGGATTGATGAACACCCAACCGGCCCAGGTCCCCACCCGCACGGTCCGCAGGCTCATTGACTCCGCCGCGCCATCGGGGAAATCCCATTCGCACGGCAGGTGCGTCAGCGCTCCGTCGAGGCTCCAGGTCAGGCCATGGAATGGGCAGCGCATCGCCGCCGCATTGCCAGACGCGGTTCGAAGCTTTCGGCCACGGTGCAGGCAGGCATTCGGATAAGCCTTGATCACGTCCGGAGCGACCCGCACGATCAGGTAGGATCGCCGGGCAATGTCATAGATGTGCTGGTCGCCGACGTTGGGGATGTGTTCTTCCCGGCAGGCCATCTGCCAAGTCTTGTCCCACATCACCCGCTCGCGCTCGTAGTAGTCTCGCGACGTATAGTGTCCGACGGCGACCTCTGGCGAGCGACCATCATCGTCACCCAGGCATCGGAAGTGCTTGGGAACGACCCCGCGGTCCGCGTTCAGATAGTCCTGATACGTCTTGACCCGCGACACCTGCGCCGGCGCCCGCGCCAGATCATAGGCCATAAAGAAATCCTCCGCAGTTTCCCCGGATTGCACCCCCCCGATCACACAACGTCAAGCCTGACGGTTCTACAGTGGGGGTCTTCTAAGGTCCCCGTGTGGAACAAGAGACATTTTTCGCTATCAATTCCTCTCCACAGACGCAAGGCGGTAAGCGCCGCTTTTCAAATTAAAATTATACAGATACGTAAATTTAGTGACTCTCTTGGTTGTCTCCACGCGAGACCCGGACAAGGCGGTGTGACGATTCCGTCGATTATAAGGCGCAGTTGAACGTAACTGGCCTCTATCAACACGTGAAAGCTGGGCCGAGCTTCCTAAATCATCTGGGGGCCGCGGGAGTGTCCGTCAACCGTGATCCATCGTGGCTTGGCGTCGAAAGATATGAAAAATCATCATCCACGCAAATTTTCGTTGCCACCGGTGCAACTGTAACGCAAGAGGGCCCAGGCGTGCCGAACGTACGCAGCGTGCAGGAAACCTGCATTCGTCCAATGGGAGGATTCTGTCCAATGATGTCATTGACGCGACACCGCGCGCTGCTGCTCACGAGCACGGCCATTGTCCTCGCCGGAGCGATATCTCCCGCCATGGCGGCCGAAGCAGCCGCCACCAATACCGGGGCGGACGCCAGCAGCGCCAACACCGTTGTGGAAGAGGTGCTGATCACCGCCCGCAAGCGCTCGGAACGCCTGCTCGATGTACCGGTCGCGGCGACCGCGCTCGACGCCAAGGCTCTCGAGAAATATGCTACCTACGACATGAATTCTATCGGACTTCTGGTACCGCAGGTCGCCATCGACCAGGCGCCGAGCGGAAATGGAGCCATCATCACCATCCGGGGCATCGGGTCGACGAGCGTCGACGCGGCGATCGAACAGGAGGTGACGGTCAACATCGACGGCGTGCCGATCAGCCGCGGGCGTGTGATCGGGCAGGCAACTTTCGACGAGGCGTCGGTGGAAATCCTCAAAGGCCCCCAGTCGCTGTATTTCGGCAAGAACAGTCCGGCCGGTGTGATCTCGATCACCAGCCAGGGGCCTGGCGGCACTTTTGGCGGCTACGCCCGCGCCGGTTACGAATTCGGCGCCCGGGAGTACTACGCCGAAGGGGCGATCGGCGGCCCCCTGGGCAATGGCTGGTCGGCGCGCCTCGCACTGCGCGCGAGCAAGATGGATGGCGGCTGGGTCAAGGGCATCGGCCTGCCCATCAGCGGCGCCGGCGAGCCCTATTTCCTTAGGAAGGCTGGAATTCCGACGACAGGGTCTCCCTTCAGCGCTTATCCCGGCGACAAGGACCTGATCGGTCGGGCCACCATCGTCTTCAAGCCCGATGGA
>JAYTXV010000429.1:0-9380 GCA_043742805.1 Caulobacteraceae bacterium
GGAAATCTTGCGTCTGGTGAAGCCGGGATCGCGGGTGCTCGACATCGGCTGCGGCGAAGGCGCCCTGTTGGAGCTTCTCCAGCGCGAAAACGCGGTGGAAGGACGCGGCCTGGAGATCAGCGCCGGAGGCGTCTCGGCCTGTCTGGCCCGGGGCCTGGCGGTGGTTCAGGGCGACGCCGACCGCGACCTCGATTATTTCCCGGTCCGCGCCTTCGACTATGTGATCCTGTCGCAGACCCTGCAGGCGGTGTTGCGGCCCCGACACGTGCTGGGCGAATTGCTGCGGATCGCCGACCAGGCGGTGGTGTCCCTGCCGAACTTCGGCCACTGGCGCGTGCGGCTCGACTTGTTGACCAAGGGCCGCATGCCGGTCACCGGCGTCCTGCCGGCACCCTGGTGGGCGACCCCCAACATCCACCTTTGCACGGTGCGCGACTTTACCGCCATCTGCGACGATCTGGGCCTGAAGATCGACGCCTGCGCCGCCCTGGCGGCGGGGAAACCGGCGCGGCCGATGGACCCGGCGCGGGAGATCGAGAACTGGCGGTCCGAGGCGGCGCTGTTCTTGCTCAGCCGGCGCGGGTGACGGAGCCGGGAGGCCGCGTCCCTATTCGCCGATCGCCTCGTCGTCCAACTCACCGGTGCGGATACGCAGGGCCGATTCCAGATCGAGAACGAATATCTTCCCGTCGCCGATCTTGCCGGTGTTGGCCGCCGAGGCAATCGCCGCAAGGATCGCCGGAGCCCGATCCGTGGAGACGGCGATTTCCAGCCGCACCTTGGGGATCAGGCGCACCTCATATTCGGCGCCGCGATAAATTTCGGTCTTGCCTTTCTGACGACCATAGCCGCGCACCTCAGTGACCGTCAGCCCCAGGGCGCCGGCCGCGGTCACCGCATCGACCACCGTGTCCAGAACGCTGGGTTTGATGATGGCGACAATCAACTTCATGGTTTTGGTCCTTTCAGGTTCGCCCCAGCTCCCGACGTTGCGCGCGAACTCCCTGGGAACGCTATCTTCCCACCAACCGGCGCCGGCGCGAAGCCCGGCAACACCCTGACCGGCGCGCGGGCCGCCCTTCCCTTTGGCCGAACGGCGAAAACCTGTTTTATGGCCTCCATCAGGATGACGCCAGCGAAGCTTGGCCACAGCAAGGCCCCGGCCTGTTCGAAACCCTCCGCCCAGCGCGAGGCCCAGTTCAGGGGCGGCGCATAGAGCGCCCGCGTCCAACTAACCGGCGAAAGCTCGGCCTCGCGCACCAGCCGCTCCAACTGGCGCCGGCTGAACGGTCGGCCATGACCGAAAGGACTGGTCTCGGCGTCGGCCCAAAGGCCGTGGCGGGCGGTGACCGCCAGAATCACCCGGCCGGAGGGGGCCATGACGCGGCAGATCTCCTCCAGCAAGAGCAGCGGATTATCGCTTTCCTCAAGCGCGTGAACGGCCAGCACCCGATCGAACAGGGCGTTGGGCAGGGGCAGCGCCGATTCCGGCGCCAGACAGGCCCGATTAGCCTCGCCCGCGGGCCATGACTCCACCCCTTGGGCGGCCGGCATAACCGCTACTGCCCGTCGGGCGTCTGACCCCAGGCCATCCAGAAACGGCGTCGCGTATCCCAGCGCCAGTACATCAAGGCCCCGGGCGTCGCCCCAGGCCTCGGCCACCTTGCGCGATACCATCTGGCGCGCCACGCGCCCCAGCGGCGTGGCGTAGAATTCGCGAAGCTCAAGAACGCCCTGGCGCATGACATATCCGTTGGATCGATAGATACAGTGTAGGGACTGTGAGCGGGTGTGTCTTGACCGGCCGTGCTATGGTGTTGGCCTCGGCATCAATCCCAGGCCTTCCGATGACCCTCACCGTCCGCCAGTTCCCCTGTCTGTCCGATAACTATGGCTTCGTCATTCGCGATGACGCCTCCGGCCAGACCGCCTGTATCGACACCCCCGACGCCGACGCGGTTCTGGCGGCGCTGAAGACCGAAGGTTGGGGTCTGGATTTCATCCTCAACACCCACTGGCACCCGGACCACGCGGGCGGCAACGCCGAGATCAAGGCCGCGACCGGCGCGACGATCATAGGTCCGGCCGAGGTGACACGGATCGCGCCGTTGGATCGGATCGTGGCCGATGGCGACACCGTGGATTTGGGCGAAACCCGGTTCGAGGTGATCGGCTGCGGCGGCCATACCCTGGGCCACATCACCTATTTCGACGCCACCGACCGGATCGCCTTTGTGGGCGATACCCTATTCGCCATGGGTTGCGGACGGTTGTTCGAGGGCACCGCCGAACAGATGTGGACCAGCCTGCAACGCCTGGCGGCCCTGCCGGATGAAACCACCGTCTATTGCGCTCATGAATACACCGCCTCGAACGCGCGGTTTGCCCTGAGCGTCGACAAGGACTCGGTGGTCAAGGCCCGAACCGAGGCGGTGTTCGCGGCGCGCCAGAAGGGCGAGCCCACCGTGCCGACAACCATCGGTCTTGAGAAAGCGACGAATCCGTTCCTACGGGCGCCGCTACTGACCACCGCCGGTGGACGTGACTACGAAGCTTTCGGCGCGATCCGGTCAGCCAAAGACAGTTTCAAAGGTTAGCCGGAAATATACTGACCGCCGTTGGCCGTGAGCGTGGCGCCGGTGATGAAGCCGGCGTCCTCGGCCGCCAGGAAGGCGACACACCGGGCGATCTCGTCGGCCATGCCAAGACGGCCCACCGGAATGCCGGCGATGATCTGATCCAACACGGCTTTAGGGACGGCGCTGACCATTTCGGTGTCGATATAGCCCGGACAAATGGTGTTGACCGTAATGCCCTTCTTGGCGTTTTCCTGAGCCAGCGCCTTGGAGAAGCCGATCATCCCGGCCTTGGCCGCCGAGTAGTTGGTCTGGCCGATCTGGCCCTTCTGGCCGTTGATCGAGCTGATGTTGACGATCCGGCCATAACTTCTTTCGCGCATGCCCTCGATGACGTTGCGGGTCATGTTGAAGATCGAGGCGAGATTGACGTGGATCACCTCATTCCACTGCGCCTCGGTCATCCGGTGCAGCACCGCGTCGCGGGTGATGCCGGCATTGTTGACCAGCACATCGATGTTACCGAGCTCCGCTTCGACGGTTTTCACCGCCGCGGCGCAGTCGGCGAAGGACGACACGTTGCCCTTGACCACAAACAGGCCAAGCTCGGTGGCTGCGGCGTTGGCGGCGACCTCATTGCCGGCGTAGCCGGCGGCGACCTTATAGCCAGCGGCGCGTAGCCTGGCGCTGATGGCGCGGCCAATTCCCCGGGTCCCGCCAGTCACGAATGCCACTCTGGTCATAAGCTTCCACTTCCCAATGTTTCAGCGTCCTTTTTTGGAGACGCGGTAGCCGAACGTGAATCGCACCCGGGCGCAAGCCCCCGGTTTGTGGTCCGGGGATCGACAGCTAGAGCACGATCCACACTTTCAATCTGTTCCGTCTAAAGAGGTCCGGCCCTAGACTGCCTCGACACACATGGCCACGCCCATGCCGCCACCCACGCACAGGGTGGCCAGGCCTTTTTTGGCCCCGGAACGGTTCATCTCGTGGACCAGCGTGGTTAGGATTCGGGCGCCCGAGGCGCCGATCGGATGGCCGATGGCGATGGCGCCGCCATTGACATTGACCTTGGCGCTATCGAGGCCGAGTTCACGGATCACCGAGATGGATTGGGCGGCGAAGGCTTCATTGGATTCGATCAAATCCAGATCGCCTACCGCCCAGCCGGCCTTTTCCAAGGCCTTGCGGGTGGCGGGGATCGGACCCGTGCCCATGATTTCCGGATCGACGCCCGCGTGAGCCCAGGAAGCGATACGCGCCAGGGGCTTCAGGCCGCGCCTCGCGGCTTCATCGGCGGTCATCAGCACCAAAGCGGCGGCGCCATCGTTCAGACCCGAGGCGTTGGCGGCGGTGACCGATCCATCCTTGGTGAAGGCCGGGCGAAGGCCCGAGATCGCCTCATAGGTGACGCCGTGCCGGATGAATTCGTCCTGATCGACCACGGTGTCGCCATTGCGGCCCTTGAGGGTGACAGGCGCGATCTCAACGGTGAACCGGCCGCTCTTTTGCGCCGCCTCGGCCTTGTTCTGTGAGGCGACGGCGAAACGATCCTGATCTTCGCGCGTGATCTGCCAGCGTGAAGCGATATTTTCAGCGGTCTGGCCCATGTGGTAACCATGAAAGGCGTCCCACAGCCCGTCCTTGATCATGGTGTCCACAAAGCCCAGGTCGCCCATCTTCTGCCCCGCGCGGATGTTCGCGGCGTGGGGTGACTGGCTCATACTTTCCTGTCCTCCGGCCACCACGATCGAGGCGTCGCCGGCGGCGATCTGCTGGGCGGCGACGGCCACGGCGCGTAGACCCGATCCGCAAAGCTGGTTGAGGCTCCAGGCGGGGCTCTCGACCGGAACGCCGGCGTTGACCGAAGCCTGGCGAGCGGGTCCCTGACCCGCGCCGGCCTGCAAGACTTGGCCCATGATCACTTCATCGACGTCGGCGGCGTCGATGCCGGCGCGCGCTATGGCCGCGACAATAGCGATCCGGCCCAATTCATGGGCTGGAACCCCGGCAAAGGCGCCGTTGAAAGAGCCGACGGGGGTGCGGACGGCGGAAACTATGACGATGTCGGTCATGACGATCCTCTCCTGGGAACTGGCTTGAGCGCGTTTCTTTACCAAGGTCTGTAGCACACGGGCGTCCAGTGTCTCGCCACGTCGTGCTGCAACGCACTGGCGCCAGTTAGCGCTTTGGGCGATAGAGGGAAATACCCGGCGGATACCCACAACCAAGGCCAAGGATCCACATGCCCAGTGATACCGATGTGGGCGCAAAGCGCGCCGGCGGCGAGCGGATCATTATCCAGAAATACGCTAATCGGCGCCTCTATAACAAGGCTACCAGCAGCTATATCACCTTGGAAGATCTTTCGAAAATGGTCAAAGAAGGCCAGGATTTCGAGGTACGCGACGCCAAAAGCGGCGAAGACATCACTCGCAAGGTTCTAACCCAGATTATCTTCGAGGAAGAAGGTCGCGGACAGAACCTGTTGCCGATCGCATTCCTGCGACAACTGATCGGATTCTATGGCGATCGGATGCAGGCCTTTCTGCCAAGCTTCCTTGAACTGTCTCTGGACAGTTTCATCCGTCAGCAGGAGCGCGTGCGTGGCCAGATGACGCACGTGACCCCGCCGACTCTAGGAGTGTTCGACGAACAAATCCGGCAGAACATGATCCTGTTCGACCGGGCGATGAAGATGTTCACGCCCTTCGCCTTCAGGGCGGAGGAGAGCGCCCCGACCTCGACGCCGAAAACCGCGGTCGTCAAGGACGAGGAAACGCTTATAGAACTGAAGAAGCAGATGGCCGCGATGCAGGAACAGCTAGCGGCCCTGAGCAAGAGCTCCTGACGGAGTCCGGCGAACTCCGGAACCCCTGGGAAGTTCCAAGGCGCGAACGCCTTGGAACTCCTTCAAAGCTTACGGATTGCTGGGCGTCTGGGGAACGCCCGCGGGAGCATAGGCTGTCAATCCAAACAGCTTCCTAACATCGGGTGTGCCGTTACCGTTGATATAGTTGTAGTTCTGGCTCGGCTGGGTATCGTTGTAGACGCCATCGAAGCCTGGGATGTTGCGATGATAGAACTGCAACGCGGCTGGAGCATTGACCCCGCCCGCCGCGGTCTGAGCAGCGCCGACAGCATAAAGATAGGAGTTTAGATTGCCCCGCCGGAAACCGGATTTCTGAATGAACAACGCCACAGCGCCGACGAATTCCGGTGACGAAACCGAGGTGCCGATGGTGCGGTAAAATCCACCCGCCAGACCCACGCCATAGGCCGTTCGCACCGAGCTGTCATCCGCGCTGCAGCTGAGCGCCTGGCAATAGGCGCCGGCATAGCTGAAACCCAGGCCACCGACCTGCATGCCGACATCCGGCACGGTGCGGAACTTTGTGGAGCCCGCCTTGACCACCGCCTGATAAGACGGTTGGGCGAAGACCGTACTGACACCGCCACCGGCGCCCCAATAACCGCCGGAGACATTGGTGCCCAGACTGTAGATATCGTACGGCGCCCTTGGATCACCAAACGCGCTTTCGCGCGCATAAGTGGAGTCGAGCGTCGTGCCGTCCGAATTCGTAACCAGATTTCCGCCACCCACCGCGGTCACGGCCGGATCCGCCGCCGGAACGGAAACACTCTTGATGAACTTGGACGGCTTGCCAGAGAGATAATTCAGGCTTGGACACTGCAGCCCGCCTTCATCTCCAGAACTGGCCACGAAGGTTATGCCTTGGAGGTTGCCTTGCTGAAATATTTCGTGTTCGGCCTGGAGAATATAGGTGTAATCGACACCGTTATTGAATGCTGCCGTGTAGCCCAACTCACAACCACCAAATGACGAGTTGACGATATCGTATTTATTACTTTGCACGATCGCCGAGTAGCCGTCCATGATATGGACATCTGAAAGGTCAGGAATGCTGAACAAGGCCACCTTCGCGCCGGGGGCGCCGCCGGCGATCTGTTGAACATCCAGGCTGGCTTCGAACGACCCGGGGCCATTGTAGACGCCGCCGCCATCGATCAGCACCGTATCGACGACCGGGGCTGGTTTTCCCGTGACGACGGTGAAGTTTTCGTGGGCGAACAGGGCCGGCACATCGTTCGGGTAGATCAGGTCGGACATGAGAACGGCGGCGCGGACACCGGTTCCGTCCAGTACTTGGGTAACGCCGGTGGGTGGGACGTAGGACGGGTAGTCATAGGCCTGCTTGAGGTCGTCGAACCAATAGACACCAACGGCGCTGGACCGGTTCTCGGGCTGCACCTTGTCAAGTTTTACTGACATCGTATGCTTGGGCGGGATGTTGGCGAATCCGATAATCTTCGCGCCTTCCTGTTGCAGGGCGGTAGGGAGAACCATCTCGCGGTTCGCCGCGATCCGCTCGTGGCCGCCGCCAAGAGCGACGGTGCGCAACTGGGCGCCGAACATCGCGTTCACACGCCCGACCGTGCCGGCGACTTGAAGTGTGCGCGAGTCGGTTCCCGTGACCTGCAGCCCGCCGGCGCGCAGCGCCGCCTGGACCTTGGCGATCGACTGCGGTGCCGGGCCAAACTTCACTGCGAACTGGGCCGGTGTCAGCCATTTCTGATATTCGGGCGCGCCCTTGGTCTGCTGGGCTTCGAGCAGGCGCTCAAGTTCGGCCGTGTTGCGAAGCGGAAGGACCACCCGGAAATCAACCGGTTTTGACAGGGTAGCCAGAGCCGCGTCCGGCGGCAGCGACTCTGCCAAGCTTGGCGAAGCCATGGTGGCGGCGACCGCGAGCACGGCCCAGGAGATCGGATGCATTGTTTTCATATGGACGCCCTTGTTGGACCCTGGCGCGCATCAGGCGCGCAATCCCGGGTCGGTGTGCATAGGTGGAGCGTTTTTACGCCCGCCTTGACAGAACGTTACACCGCCGAGGGAATTGGTCCAGGCCAAAAATTTGACCGACGGCTAAACTTCTCGATACCGACCCTAAACTAGGCGGTGATCAGGCAACCGGTCAAAAAATCGCGTAGCCGCCGTCGATCAGGAAGGTGTCGCCGGTGTGATATTTCGAGGCGCTGGACGCCAGATAGACGGCGATCCCACCGAAGTCTTCAGGCTCGCCCCAGCGGCGGATCGGCACCCGCGAGATCACTTTCTCATTGAACACCGTCGAGGCCTGAGAGCCGGCCGTCATGTCGGTGGCGATCCAGCCGGGCAGGATGGCGTTGGCCCGCACGCCCCAGCGGGCGTGCTCGACGGCGATGGCCTTGATCATGGCGATCACTCCGCCCTTGGTGGCGGCATAGGCCTCGTTGCGCGCCGCGCCATCGACAGCGGCCAGGGACGAGGTCACGGCGATCGACCCGCCCGGATCGCCGGCCTGGGCCCGGGCGACCATGTGCCTACAGGCCTCGCGGCAGGTGAAGAACGCGCCCTCGAGATTGACCGCCATGTTGCGCCGCCAGATTTCCACGGTCATTTCCGAAAACGATCTGGCGCCGGCGCCGATGCCGGCGTTGGCGATCACCGTGTCGACGCGGCCCATGGCCACCACCGCTTCGGCCATGGCGGCCACCACCGCGGCCTCGTCCGACACGTCGACCTGTTGCGCGAGAACCCGCACGCCCAGATTGTCCAGCTGACCCTGGCCCGCCAGATTGTGGGCGGCGCTGGAGCCCCAGATCACGACATCGGATCCAGCCTGGGCGAGCGCCCGGGCCATACCAAGGCCGATGCCTCGATTGCCGCCGGTGATCAGGGACACCTGACCCTTCAGATTGAACGGCTCATAGGCCATCGGCGACTCCTAAAACAGAACTCTCGGGTTCATGATGCGACGCGGATCGAGGGCCAAACGCAGCGCCCTGAGCGCGGCCACTTCTACAGGGGTCTTGTAGCGCAACGCCTCGGTCGTCTTCATCGACCCCAGTCCGTGTTCGGCGCTGATCGAACCGCCCAGGGACACCACCAGGTCGTGCACCAGCCGCGCGCCCTGGTCCCGGCCCCTGGCGTGAGCGGCATGGTCGCCGCCTTCGGGCGCGAGAACGTCGAAATGGATATTGCCATCACCCACATGGCCGAAGGCATCGACGCGCACGCCAGGAAAACGGGCCTCCAGATCGCTTGAAGCGGCCTCGAGAAAGGCGGCGATGCGGGAAATTGGCACGGAAACATCATGCTTCCAGGCCGGTCCCTCCGGCTTCTGGGCCGCAGACTGACCCTCGCGCAGAGCCCAGAAGGCCTTGGCCTGGGTCTCGCTCTGGGCCACGGCGGCGTCGGCGATCACGCCGTGTTCCAGGGCGGCGTCCAGCAAGCGCTCCAACGCCGTTTCGGCGGCGCCGGCCCGGGCGCTGGCGATCTCGATCAGCACCACCCAGGGCGAGACCGTTTCAAGTGGGTCGCGCACGCCTGGCAGATTGCGAACGGCCAGGTCCACGCCCAGGCGACTGATCAGTTCAAAGGCTTCGACCTCGCCGCCCGTCTCGTCCTTGGCCCGAACGAGAAGGTCGATCGCTTGGCCCGGCGTCGTCACCGCGACCAGGGCTACGGCCCGGGAGGCCAGCAACGGCGCCAGCTTCAGGGCCGCGGCCGTGACCACGCCCAGGGTGCCCTCAGCTCCGATCAGCAACTGCTTGAGATCATAGCCGGTGTTGTCTTTGCGCAGTCGCTTCAGGCCGTTCCAGATTTGCCCATCGGGCAGCACCGCCTCCAGGCCGAGAACCAGACCGCGCATGGTTCCATGGCGCAACACGGCCGTTCCGCCGGCATTGGTGGAGATCAGGCCGCCGATCGTGGCCGAGCCTTCGGAGGCCAGATCCAGCGGG
>JAYTXV010000430.1:0-3792 GCA_043742805.1 Caulobacteraceae bacterium
ACCATCATCGCATCGCTGCTCGCGTCGAGCGCGCTCACACTGGCCATCGCGACGCCCGCAGCGGCGAACAAACAAGCCGATCGCGCCCGCGAAGCCATCGCCGCCGCGGAGGCCAAGATTCATACCGCCGAAACCCTGGGCTCCGGCACGGACGCGCCGCGCGATACCGCCGGAGCGAGGGCGGCGCTGGCAAGCGCCAAGGAGGACTTCGCGTCCGGCCATAAGGAGCCGGCCATCCAGGAGGCCATCCAGGCGTCGGCCCTCGCCGACACCGCCATCGGGATTTCGCAGAAGCACAAGGACGAGGTCATCGCCGCTGGGCGTGACGCCCGTGATCAGGCCCGGG
The DNA here is from genome assembly GCA_043742805.1 of Caulobacteraceae bacterium. Lineage (GTDB taxonomy): Bacteria > Pseudomonadota > Alphaproteobacteria > Caulobacterales > Caulobacteraceae > Acaudatibacter. The sequence goes on from JAYTXV010000430.1 coordinate 347, forward strand.
ATCAAGCCGCCGCCACCCAAGGCCAGACGGCAGTTGCCCAGGATCAGGCCGCCGCAGCTCAGCAGCAAGCTGCGGTAGCCAACGCGCGCGCCGACGCCGCCCAGCAATCCGCCGCCGCTTCTGCGGCCGACGCTTCGGCCGCGCGTACCGCCGCGGCGACGGCGGCCGCGCAGACGCCCCCAGCACCGCAAGTCGAGACGACGGTCACGACCCAGCAGAGCGCCAGTGGTCACCGCCACTCCGTCCGAACGAAGGTCACACGTCGCGCGGCTACGACCCGTTCGGCGCCCGCTTCTTCGTCGCAGGTCACCACGACGACCCAGGTGACCCCGCAATAGACCGTATTGGGCTGGGCGCCGCCCACTCTGCCCGCGGACCATGCCCTCCAGGACGCCCTTAGCCCGCCATTCGGCGATCAGGTCGGCGAAGACGTTGATGACGGCGGAGAACCAGTTGTGGAAGCCGGCCCTGGCGCCTTAGGGGCCGGCACACCACCTGCCTGCGGTGGCCCGCGCGGTCGCGGCGCCACCAGAAAGGGCGACTGACCATGACTCGATCCGAGGAACCCGATCTGCAGGCCATCCGCGCCAGCGTCAAACTGGTGGGCCAACTGTCCGATGGGCTACTCCGCCTGGGGCCTTTGAACCTGGGGCTGGATGCGGTGTTCAGCTGGATACCCGGCCTCGGCGAAATCTACAGCGCCGCAGCCGCGGCGTTCCTGATCGTCCAGGGGGTCCGCGCCCGCGTTCCAGCCTCCACCCTCGTCCTGGCCGCGGCCCTGATGGGCGGTCGCACCTTGATCATGGTGATCCCCGTGGCCGGCGCCGCCGCCGCGGACTTGCTGACAGCGCACCGATGGTCATCGCGCCTGATCGTCGCGGCGATCGATCGGCGTATCGCGGCCGAGACTGGCGGGCAGCGGCGTGACGCCAATGCGCCTGAGTGGCGCGGCCGAGGCACTGTCGCCGCCTGAACCACGCCGGGTCCAGGTTTGCCATGCACCCACCTCGGTGATACGGATTTGATGCGATGGCGGGTGAAACTATGAACAGGCAGGCCTTCCGGAGAGCGGCTTTGACGGCCCTCTCGGTCCTACTGGCTCAGGCCGTGGCCGGGCCTGTTTTCGCCGCGCCGCAGTCGAAATCGGCCACGCAAGGCGGCGGCCCGACTGCCGAAACCGCGGATCAGAAGATGACGAGGGATCTGGCCAAATCGATCATCGCCCATCTGCCCCCCGCGCCCCCGCCCGGAGCGAACTGCGATTCGACGGCGCGCGCGGCCGTGAAGGCGGCGGTGGAATTCACCATCGCGAATTCCAAGGCGACACCGACGATAGCGGTCAGCGCCATCGACCTGGCGAGGGCTCAACCGCAGCACCTTGATACCTGCCGTGACGGCGCTCTGGCCGACAGCGCCAGCGAGAGTTCGGGCAGGGGCGATGTGGTCGACGAGGCCGACGCCGTGCGCGGCTTCACCCTCTATTCAGGCGCCTGGCCCCCGACCAAGCCATTGCCGACCCTGATCTCGTCAGTGTCGGCGCCCCCGCCGACAACGATTGTTTCAGGCGCCGGTGGTAGAGCTGCGGCCAAACTCCCTGCACACCGCCACTATCGGCGGCATAAGACCGCCGCGCCAGGCCCAAACACCTAGACGATCGGCGATGCGCGTCTTCAGCTGGCGACGCGAACGGGATTGGCTTTACGGGCGGCGACCAGTTCGCGGACCAGCGGAATAAGGTCCCGACCGTAGGCGACGGCGTCTTCGAGAGGGTCGAATCCCCTGATCAGGAACGTGCCCACTCCCAGGTCGTAGTAGTCAAGCATCGCTTCGGCCACCTGTTCGGGCGTGCCCACCAAACCGGTCGAATTGCCCTGCGCGCCGGTGATCGCGGCCACCCCCGCCCAAAGGCGCTTGTCCAGGCGATCGCCCTGGGCCGCGGCGGCCAGCAGGCGCTGGGAACCGGCGTTGGGCGGCGTGTGGCCGGTGGTCTTCAGCCCGGCCTGTTCGCGCAGTTCACGCGTGCGGTCCTCGATCTCCTTGGCCCGCTTCCAGGCCCCCGCCTCGGTGTCGGCCAGCACCGGGCGAAGCGACAGGCTGAAGCGCGGGCTCCGGCCCCACTTGGCGGCGGCGGCGCGGACGCGTGAAATGGTCTCGTTGACCTGAGCCTGTGTCTCGCCCCAAAGCGCATAGATGTCGGCGTGCTTGCCGGCCACCGGAATCGCCGCGTCGGAGGAACCGCCGAAATAGATCGGAAGATGCGAGCCGGCGAAGGGCTTGACGGCGCCGAACGCGCCTTCGACCTGGTAATATTTGCCTTTGTAGTCGAATGGTTTTGGGCTGCTCCACTCCAGCCGGACGATATCCAGATATTCGTCGGTGCGACCGTAGCGCTCATCCTTGGTCAGGTGATCGCCATCACGGCGGAGCTCTTCATCCGAGGCGCCGGTGATGATGTGCACGGCCACCCGGCCGCCGGTGAACTGATCCAGGGTGGCGAGTTGCCGGGCCGCCACGGTCGGAGCCGTGAAGCCCGGGCGGTGCGCGATCATCAGGCCGAGATTTTTCGTCACCGAGGCGGCGTGGCCCGCCACCAGGATGCTGTCGGGTGAGGTGGCGTGAAAAGCCACCAGGGCGCGGTCGAAACCGCCCTCGTCATGGGCCTTGGCCATGGCCTCCACATAGTCCCGGTCGAGCACCGGCCCGGTATGGGGATGGGTCTCCGAAGCCGGATTGGCGCCGATGAAACCGATGAATTCGACGGGCATGGCTAAACCTCCCTGAGGTGGAACCTGTTGTTGCAGGCACAGTAGACCCAATGTTCGGGCAAACAGCAGCCAGTTCTTCTGATGTGGAGTTTAGCGGCGCCTCAGCCGTCTCGTCTGGCCGCCGACGCGAACGCCGCCTTGCCCGCGGTCAGCCCGGGCAAGAGGGCGTCAAGATCGGGCGCCAGAGGGTTCCCTTCCGCGCGCCGGAGACCTACCAGTCGGTTTATGCGTGAACACCATCTGACACTGCAAACCCACGCCCTGGACTTCTGGTTCGCCCGAGGCGCGATCCTGCTGATCGCTAGCCTGCAACTCGCCTTCGTCAACCAGAACCTGACCATCGGACCGCGGTGGCTGGCGCCGACCCTGGAGGTGTCGTTGCTGATCCCGCTTTCCGTCGGAACGGCGTGGACCCAGAGTCGCGCCAGGGTGGCCACCGAGGACCACCACTGGGCCGCGATCCGCCGCTACCGTCAATGGATCCGGGGCTCCGCACTGGGCCTGACGGTCCTGGTGATGGCGATCAATTTCGAGGCGTTGCTGGCGGTTACCCATGCCCTGCTGACCCCCACCAAGGGGCCCAGCGGCCAGTCGCTGCTGCTCGACGCCCTGAATATCTGGTTCACCAATGTGGTGATCTTCGCGCTTTGGTACTGGAATATCGACCGGGATGGCCCGGCC
>JAYTXV010000431.1:0-6341 GCA_043742805.1 Caulobacteraceae bacterium
AGGATGGTGCAGGATTTCACCGCCACCCCGTCGAGGTGAACCGTGCAGGCGCCGCACTGGCTGGTGTCGCAACCCACATGGGTTCCGGTCAGGCCCAGATGGCCGCGGATCATGTCGACCAGCAGGGTGTTGGCTGGCAGGTCGGCCTCGACCGGCCTGTCGTTCACGATCATCGAAACCTTCACGCCCAAGTCTCCCTGATTATTGCAGCCAGACTAGCGGTTCATGAGCAGGGCGATAAGAGCCATGATGAGCGTCCCACCAACGATGAACACCACCGGCATCCAACCGGGACGCCGCCTGCCCGGCCGTTCCGCGGCCACGGCTACCGTCGGTTCTGGTGCGGCAGGCGCGACGATCTCGACGAATTTGGCGAAGAAATCGTCGGACATCTTGCGCGCCGCGCCGTCGATCAGCCTCTGGCCGACCTGGGCCAGCTTGCCGCCCACGGCGCCCTCGATCTGATAGCCCAGCAAGGTCTCGCCGCCGCTCTCGCTCAGCAAAACCTTTGCCGTTCCCTTGCCGAACCCCGCTGCGCCGCCCTTGGCGCTGACCATCAGGGTATAGGAGACCGGCGGATTGATATCGGCCAGTTTCACCTCGCCGGTGAAAGTCGCGCTGAGCGGACCGATCCGGGCCTTCACCACTGCGGCGAAAGCGTCATCGCCGACCCGGGTCAGGCTCTCGCAACCATCGATACACCGCGCCAGCACCTCGGGGTCGTTGAGCGCCCGCCAAACCGTCTCGGCCGTGGCGGCGATCCGGTATTCCCCAGATTGACGCACGCGCGCGTCCCGCCCGCGCCCTAGTACGCCTGCGCCTCCGCGAAATAGCGGCGGGGGTTTTCGATGACGATGTGGTCGAGGTCTTCCTGGCTCATGCCCATGCGCTTGAGTTCGGGAAAGATGTTCTCGAACAGGTGGGTCATCCGCCAGTTGGGCAGGGTCTTGTTCAAGTCGGCGGGGTCGCCGCCGTTGTAGCTTCCCCCCCAGCAGTTGACGGTGTCGTGACTGACCATCACCCGGTCCTTGTGGCCGCAGTCGACCATGGCCTTGAGGTTCTTGATGCGGATCTCGTCGGAGATCAGCATCTCCAGGCCGAAGCGGTCGAAGCCCACATAGGCCCCCCGGTCGGCCAGGGACTTCTGATAGGGATGGTCGTCGCGGCCGTCGCTGTGGCCGACAATCATGTGCGAGGCAGGCAGCCCCTGGCCGGTGGCGATATCGATCTGGTCGTGGCCGCAGGAGCAGTTCTCGGTGTGGGAGATCAACGGCACGCCGGTGAGCTTGGCGGCCTTGGCTGCGGCGGTGAGCACCTTGCGTTCATAGTCGGAGACCAAGCCCTCGCCGGTGGCGATCTTGATCACGCCGCAACGAATGCCCGTCGCGTCCACGCCGTCCTCGATCTCCTTCTGGAAACACTCGGCGATCTGATCCACCGTCAGGGCGTTGAAGGTGTAGGGAATGCCCATCGATTCGACATAGGCGCCGGTCGCGCAGATCAGGCTGACGCCGCTCTTCTGCGAGACCTCGGCGATCAATTCCACGTTGCGGCCCAGGTCCATCGGGCAGGGATCGATGACCGTGCGCACCCCGTAGGCGTGCAACTGCTGGAAGGCGTCGACGCAGCGGACCACGGCCTCGCGGCGGTTGAAGGCCGGCATGCGGGCGTCCATGAACCAGCCGGGAAAGCCGACCAGCACATGTTCGTGGATCAGGGTGCGCCCCAGATCCTCGGGTTTCACCTTGCCCTGGACGGTGTTGACCTGTGTGCCCACGACTGTTTCTCCCATGCTGCGCGCGGCCAGCGTCGAGGCCGGAACTCCCACGGGTTGTCGACGGGGCTGCGGTTGGCGTCAAGCCTCCTGAAACCCGCGGCGGCGGCGAGAGAGTATGCCACTTCAACCTGTCTGCTGGCAGGCCTCTGACCTTCACCGGTCCAGCGGGGTCGCTCCAATCGATTTCCACCGTAAAACCACCGTTAATATGGTGGGGTTCACCGCAGTTTAGCCGGTGCCGTCGCCAGGGCCTCGTTCGGTTGGGCGGGGTTCATGCACAGGCGCGAAGACGGCTACGCCCGCCCGCCCGGCTTCCCCCGCAGCTCCACCCGCTGAATTTTCCCGGTCAGGGTCTTGGGCAGTTCGTCGATCACCTCGATGCGGCGCGGGACCTTGTAGGCGGCCAGGCGCTCGCGGCAGTGGGCGGTGATGTCCTCAATGGTGGCTGTGGCGCCCGGCTTGAACGAAACGAAAGCCTTCACCGTCTCGCCGCGATAGGGGTCGGGCTCGCCGACCACCGCCGCCTCGCGCACGGCCGGATGGGCGACCAGCACGTCCTCGACCTCGCGCGGCCAGACCTTGAAGCCCGAGGCGCTGATCATGTCCTTCTTGCGATCCACCAGATAGAACCAGCCCTCGGCGTCCATGAAGCCGACATCGCCCGAGCGCATCCAGCCGTCGACCAGAGCCTCGGCGGTCTGTTCGGGCTTGTTCCAATAGCCGACCATGATCTGCGGCCCGCGCATCCACACCTCGCCGACCTCGCCGACCGGCATCGGCTGGCCGTCGTCGCCCGCGATCATCGCTTCGGTGTCCTGGACCGGTACGCCTATGGCCATGGCGCCGCTGGCCGGATCGACCGGCGGACGACGGCTCTTGGGGCCGATGTGGGTGGGTGACGTCGTCTCGGTCATGCCATAGGCGGGGAACACCGTCTGGCCGAGTTTGGCCTCGATTGCGTCCGCCAGGGCCGGGGCGATCGGCGCGCCGCCGGACATCAAGCCGTGGAAACTAACGAAGTCTTTGGGTCCAACCCCGGGCGCGTTCATCAGCGCGTTGAAGGCGGTGATGGCGCCGCCCGTGAAGGTCGGCCGGCGCTCGCGGATGACATCCAGCACCAGCGAGGGTTCGAACCGGTAGAGCAGGATCAACGGGCACCTGGCCGAGAACGCCACCCCGACGTGGGCGATGATGCCGGTAACGTGGAAAAGCGGCGCGATCCCCAGCACGATCGAACCGTTCGGCACCGGCGCCCAGTCGCGGAAGATCTGCGAGGTGAAGGCCATGCTCGAGTGGCGCAGCATGGCTCCCTTCGGCTGGCCGGTGGTGCCAGAGGTATAGAGCAGCAGACCGAGGTCGTCGGGCACGGGCGTATGGAGCGGCGGCGCGGCGCCGTCATGGGCGCGGACGGCGGCCAGGAAATCGGTCGCTCCGTCCGGAGTTGGGCGACGAGCCGGCAGTACCCGGGCTTCGCCCCGGGTTTGGAAGTCGTGGGCGCTGACCGACAGCACCCTGGCGGTCAGACCGGCCTTCTCCAGGCCCTCCATGGCGGTGGGGGCTTGATCGTCATGGGCGACCACCACGGCCGGGGTGCTGTCGGCGAACAGCTTGGCCAGTTCGTCGCGGCGATACATCGGATTGGCGGGGGTCGGGATAGCGCCCAGCTTCCAGGCGGCGACCATGGCGATCACGAAGTGGGGCGTGTTCTGCAGGATGATAGTGACCCGGTCACCTACCGAAACGCCGGCCCCCTTCATCCAGACCGCCAGGGCGTCGCTCATGGCGTCAAGTTCGCCATAGTTGATCTCGCCGTCGAAATAGATCAGCGCCGGCAACGAGGGGTCCGCCAGAGCGGCGCGGAACAGGCTGAGCATGTCGTGATGCTCGCGCGTCTGGGTCGGCGCGATCCCGGGCTCGTAGAGCGCCAGCCACGGCTTGGCGGCATAGGGGTTGGGGGCGGTTTCCTGGTTCATCTTGTCCTCCCACGGGCGCTTTGGCCAATCCTGGTATTGACGATCTAGCCCCGACGAGCGGTTCCTCAAAGGCCGTCGGTGCGCCGACAGGATTTTAAAATGAACCTCATCATCGTTGGAGCCGGGATCGCCGGCTTCGACGCGGCGATGATGACCGCCCCTTCGCCGTATCGCCTACCTCAAGCGATCCAGCCGAAGCCGCTGCCGCGCGTCTGTCAGGCGGCGCAGGGAGAGCTCGGCGACGGCCAGGGCCGCCACGCCGCTGGCGCCGGCCAGCAGGAACATCAGCAGAATCTGGTATTTGACCGCCTCCACCGGGTCCATGCCGGCGATGATCTGGCCGGTCATGATGCCGGGTAGCGTGATCAGCCCGGCCGCCGACATCTGGTTGATGATCGGCAGCAGGCCCCGTCGTATCGTCTCGCGGAGCAGCGGCAGTGTGGCGACGCGAAACTCGATCCCGAGGCCCAGCTGCGCCTCGATGGCCGACCGTTCGCGCCACACGCCACCGACGATGCCGTCCAGGGTCAGGCTACCCGCGTTGAGGACCGATCCGAGGATGATGCCCACCAGGGAGATCGCATAGCGCGGATCGTACCAGGGGTGCGGCCGGATCGCCGTGGTCAGGGCCAGGACGGCCGTGACGATGGTGGCCAGCGCGACCGTCGCGCCGCTGATGGCCGGGCCCGCCAGTCCCTTGAACTTGCGGACCGGCCGGGCGGCGATTTCCCGCGCCGCGATCATCCCCATCACAACGATGATCGCCAGGGTGGCGAGGGGACTGTTGAGGGTGAAGATGAATCGCAGAATGAAGCCTACCCCGATCAGCTGGACCACCATCCGCGCCGCCGCCCACAGCAGCTGGCGGTGCAAGTTCAGGCGAAGCGCGACCGACACCCCGGCGTCCAGGGCCACCAGGGCCGAGGCCAGGGCCAGATCGGTGGGGGATAGGGAGATCATGTCTCTGCCTCGAGCTTGCGGTCGACCATCCGCAGGCGCCGGGCGTTGAGCCGCGCGCCCTGCGACGGATCGTGCGAGACCAGAATGATCACCGCACCCGCGGCCGCCCGCTCCAGCAGCACGGCCTCGACCTGTTCCACTGAGACCGGGTCCAGAGGGCCGGTCGGCTCATCCAGGAGCAGGGCCGGCGAGTCCAGCATCAGGGCGCGGACGAGGGCCAGGCGCTGGCGCTCGCCGGTGGATAGCCGGTCGACCGGACCGTCGAACGGTGCGTCGGCGACACCCAGGCGCGCGGCCAGGGTTCGGGCGCGGCCCAGTTGATCAGCGGCGAAATGGTCGTGCACGTTCTGCGCCCACCAGCCGGATTCCGCCGTGACATAAGGAATTCGCCGGCGCCAAAGATTCGCCGCCAGGCTCGACCGGGTTACGCCGTTCAGGCTCACGTCGCCGTCATTGAGGTCGAGATCGGCGACCATGCGCAGGAACAGGCTCTTGCCTGATCCCGAGGCGCCGGAGATGGCCAGGATTGCGCCGCGCGCAACCTCGAGGGTGAACGGTCCGGCCAATGGGCTGCGCAGATCCGTGATCCGCAGCCCACTGCCGTCCCCATCTCTGTTTCCGGCGGTCAGTTGTCGCCACCCAGAATACTTCCCAAGATGCCGCCGACAACACCGGCCGTGGCGATGCCGCCAATGGCCCCGCCTCCACCGCCGGATCGGTCGGCGCCGCCCGGCATGTAGCGCGCGATCTCCTCGGCCAGGTTCATGATCGGCATCGACTGCAGCCAGACCTCTCCCGGGCCGGTCAGGCAGGCTAGGAAAATCCCTTCGCCGCCGAAGATGATGTTGCGAAAGCCGGGCACCAACTTGATGTCGAAGGAGACGCTGGGCTCGTGCACCCCGACATGTCCGGCATGCACGAAGATCGGTTCCCCAGGCGCCAGGCGCTTGCTGATCACCTCGCCCGAGAGGTCGAGAAACACGGTGCCCGGCCCGGTCACCCGTTGGAGAATGAAGCCGGCGCCGCCGAAGAAGCCCGAACCGATCCGCTGCTGCCAGGCCAGTTCCAGGGTCACGGTCTTCTCGGCGCATAGGAAGGTCTCCTTGCGGCAGATCAGCGATTCCCCGGGGCGCAGGGTGCGGGCCATGATGGTGCCGGGGAAGCGGGGGGCGAAGGCCACATGGCCCTGGCCGCCCTCGGAGGTGAAATCGGTGACGAAGAAGCTGCCACCGGTCAGGCTGCGCTTGATACCGGCGAACAGGCCGCCGCCGGTGTTGGTGTGCATCCGCACCCCGGCGCTCATCCAGGCCATGGTGGCGGTCTGGCTGTAGACGGTCTCTCCGGGCGCGAGGTCGATGCCAACGATCTGCATGACAGTCCCGGATATGGCGTAGCGCATGACATACCTCTTACCAAATGCTGTTGAGCAACATTATACAAATCCGGCGGGTCTTGGCAGCGGCCCTGGCACAAATCGCGGGGCCTTCCTAAAGTTGATCATGACGTCCGAACCCTGTGACCTGACCGCCGTTGAGGCGCGCCGCCGGATCGGCGAGGGCTCCCTGGCGCCGACCGCATTGCTGGAGAGCTGCATCGCCCGGGTCGAGGCCGTCGATCACGCGGTCAATGCT
>JAYTXV010000432.1:0-12883 GCA_043742805.1 Caulobacteraceae bacterium
ATCCCGGACGAACCGCGCGCCGATCATGTCCAGCGCCCGTGTTTCCGAAGCGAAAACCCCCTTGCCGTTCAATTCACCCAGCACAAGCGGCCGGATGCCCAGCGGATCCCGCACGCCGATCAGTTTCTTGTTGGTGAGAGCCACCAAGGCGTAGCCGCCTTCGACCTGCGAGAGAGCGTCGATGAACCGGTCGACTACCTTGCGTTTGCGCGACCGCGCGACCAGGTGAAGGATCACCTCCGAATCCGAGGTCGACTGGAAGATGGCGCCGTCGGAAACCAGCCGATCCCGCAGAACCAGGAAGTTGGTGAGGTTGCCGTTGTGGGCGATGGCTATGCCACCGGCTTCCAGATCGGCGAACATCGGCTGGCCGTTGCGCAGGAAGCTGCCGCCGGACGTCGAATAGCGCGTGTGGCCTATGGCCGAGGTTCCGGGGAGCCGTTGGTTCAGGTCGGCGCCGGAGAAAGCGTCGCCGACGTGACCCATGTGCCGTTCGGTATGAAAGCCCTGGCCATCGAAGGCGGCGATGCCGCAAGCCTCCTGACCACGGTGCTGCAAGGCGTGGAGCCCCAGCGCCACCAGGCTCGACGCCTCGGGCATGTCAAAGACGCCAAAGACACCGCATTCCAGCCGGGGACTATCGTCATCGGGGTCTCGGGATGTCTGAATTGACGGGGCTCGCCGATTGTCCAGGGTCAAGGCGCTTCCTCCAGTTTATCGTCTGACGAAGGCCGGTGATCGCGCGTGTCATCACCCGTCGTGCGGTGATGGCGCGGGGTTTGGCCTTTGGCGGCGTCGGTGAACGGGTCGAACTCCGATGGACCGCCGAGCCTTGGGGCTATCTCCTGCGCGACTTTCACGCCACTTGGCGCGAAGGCTTTCAGGGCGTCGCCCGACGCGGAGGCCAGGGGATACAGCTTGGCGTCCGATACCCAGGCCGGCATCCGCTCTGGCGGGGTCACGGCCCTAATCAAAAGCACCAAGCCCCCCAGAACCACCAGCGCCCGGACCACGCCAATTCCCAGGCCCAGAAGCCGGTCAAGGCCGGATAGGCTGGTCTGCTGGACACCTCGGGTCAGCGCGCCGCCAAGCAGACGAAGAACAATGTAGGTCAAAACAAAGACGCAGAGCACGGCGGCGGTGTTGGCGATCCATTCGGTGTGGATCAGGCGACCGGCCAGCGGACCGGTGAAGCGCAGCGTCGACGCCGCCACCGTCGCGGCCGCGACCAGAGCGACGACGGTGGAGATTTCGCGCGTCGCGCCGCGCACCATGCCGGCCAGCCCTGAAACCAGAAACACAACCACAGCGGCGTAATCAAAAATCGTCATGGGGCGGTCACGACCGATATCACGCCCACGTCTGGTCACCGATCCTGGCCACGGCCTCGGCGAGACGGGATACTCCGGTTACAGCGACAAGCGGACCCCCATCGGCGGTCCCCGGAGCCAGGGCCCGCGTGAACCCCAGTTTCGCCGATTCCTTCAGTCGGGATTCCATTCTGCTCACCGGCCGGATATCTCCCGATAGGCTGATCTCACCGAAGACCACGCAGTCTTGCGGTAGGGCTGTATCAAGCGCAGATGACGCCAAGGCCGCCGCCGCGGCCAGATCGGCCGCCGGTTCAGTGATCTTCAATCCCCCGGCGACGTTCAAGTAAACGTCACGCGTGGCGAATCCAAGACCGCAGCGCGCCTCCAGAACCGCCATCACCATGGCCAACCGACCGCTGTCCCATCCAACCACGGCGCGACGGGGAGTCCCGTAGACCGAGGGCGCGACCAAAGCCTGGAATTCGACCAGGACCGGCCTGGAACCCTCGATCCCGGCAAATACTGCGGCTCCAGCGGCCCGCTCTCCGCCTTCGTTCAGAAACAGGGCCGACGGATTCTTGACCTCGCCCAGGCCCGCGTCGCTCATCTCGAACACGCCGATCTCGTCGGTGGCTCCAAAGCGATTTTTTGCACCGCGCAGGATGCGGAACGGGTAGCCCCGCTCGCCTTCGAAGGCGAGAACCGCGTCGACCATGTGTTCGACCACGCGGGGGCCGGCGATTTGTCCGTCCTTGGTGACGTGGCCGACCAATATTATGGCGACGCCGCGCTTCTTGGCCAACCGAACCAGTTCCCCTGCACAGGCCCTGACCTGGGTCACCGAACCCGGACCGGCCTCATGGGCGTCGCTCCAAAGCGTCTGGATCGAATCGATGATCACCAGATCGAATTTCTCGCGCTTCAGCGCATCGACGATATCGCGAAGCGCGGTTTCCGCAGCTAGGCTTACCGGGGCGTCGGCGAGGCCAAGCCGGTGCGCGCGGCTTCGAATCTGTTCCACAGCTTCCTCGCCGGAGATATAAGCGCACTTCGCCCCGCGGCGGGCGGCCTCGGCGCAGACCTGAAGCAGCAGGGTGGATTTGCCGACGCCAGGATCGCCGGCCACCAGAATGGCCGAGCCCGGAACCACGCCGCCGCCGCACACCCGATCAAATTCGGCGATGCCTGTGGATATCCGGGGAGGGCTGGAGCCCGTGGCCTCAAGCCCTTCAAAAGCCAGGCCGCGGGTCTTTGTCGCTCGGCTCGGCGCGAGGGCGCCTGGTGGCCGGGCGGTGGACTCCTCGACCAGACTGTTCCAGGCCGCACACGCCGAGCACTGGCCGGACCACTTGGAATGGACGGCGCCACAGGATTGGCAGGCGTATAGCGCGCCGTCGCGGGCCATGAATCTCCGATTCGGGGTCAGAACGGATTTTAGCGGTACGCGGCAAAGGCTTTAAGAGGGTCAGCGAGGTTCGAAACGGCCTTCGCGCGCGAGATCGCTGAACTTGGTGATATTTTCGTCATAGTGCAACTTGATGGTGCCGATTGGACCATGGCGCTGCTTACCGATGATGACTTCCGCGACATTGCGGATCTGGTCGAGCTTTTCAGTCCATTCCTGATGCTCGATAGTGGCGTCCTTGGGTTCGACGCGGCCAAGGTAGTAGGCCTCCCGATAGATGAACATCACCACGTCGGCGTCCTGCTCGATCGAACCGGACTCGCGCAGGTCGGAGAGTTGAGGACGTTTGTCGTCCCGGTTCTCAACCTGGCGCGACAACTGGGCCAGGGCGAGGATCGGCACCGCCAGTTCCTTGGCCAGCGACTTCAGGCCCTGGGTGATCTGGCTGACTTCCTGGACCCGGTTCTCGACGCGGCCTTCGCCACCGGTGACAAGCTGCAAATAGTCGACGACGATCAGGTCCAGGCCGACGGTACGCTTCAGCCGCCGCGCGCGCGCCGCCAGCTTGCCGATCGATATGCCGCCGGTTGCATCGATATACAGGGGCGCCTCGCCGATCTCGGCGGCTCCGTCGCGGATTTCACCGAATTCGCTGGCCTTGATTTCTCCCTTGCGGATCAGATCCGACGGAATGCGCGTGACCTCGGCCAGCAGACGCATCGCCAGCTGTTCGGCCGACATTTCCAGCGAGAAGAAGGCTACCACGCCGCCGTCCACCGTCTTGCGGCCGCCGTCCAGGGTCGGCTCCCAGGCGTATCGTCGGGCGACATTGAAGGCGATATTGGCGCCTAGCGAGGTCTTACCCATCGATGGCCGCGCGGCCAGAATGATCAGGTCCGACGGATGCAGGCCGCCCAGCATCTTGTCCATGTCGCGCAGACCCGTCGACAGGCCCGACAGACCGCCTTCCCGGCTGTAGGCTTCAGCGGCCATGGTGACCGCCCCGGCCAGAGAGTCGGAAAAGCTCATGAAACCGTTCGACACGGAGCCGGTTTCGGCGAGGGCGTAGAGCTGCTGTTCGGCCGCTTCGATCTGTTCGCGCCCGGACAGTTCCGGATCGCCCGCCTGAGCGGCAGCCGCAATGTCGCCGCCGATACGGATCAGATCCCGGCGCAGCGCCAGATCATGGATCACGCGCGCATAGTCGGGTGCATTGGCGGCGGGCGGCGCCCGGTCGACCATATCGGCCAGATATCGTACCCCACCCAGTTCCTCGAAGGCTGGATCCCTCTGGAACTGCTCGGCGATCAGGATCGGTTCGGCCAGATGCCCGCGCCGGACGTGGGTCTGGATAGCGCCGTAGAGACGCCCATGAAACGGTTCGAAGAAGTGGATGGCCTGAAGCGAGTCGCTCAGGCGTTCATAGGCGCCGTTGTCATAGAGCAGCACACCAAGCAGCGCCTGCTCGGCCTCTATATTGGCCGGCGCGTGAGCTATATCGATAGCTGGCGGACCAGGACGCAAATCCAGCATGGGAACAATAGACATGCGTTACCCTATCCGATCGAACGACCGGACGGGGACGCACGATGCGGGAACCCACAGAAAATCGCCAGCCTGTGGACGGTTTAGTCGTCGCGGCCGAAAGACTCGTGACTGCCGGCGCCGCCCTCAAGCATATCGGCGACCGACTGGGCGTCTGAGGCGCGATCTTCCTCAAACTGGGAGGCGATCACGTTTTCGCCGCGCGCCTGGCGCTCGGCTTCATCGATACTGCGCGCGATGTTGATGTTCACTGTCGCGGTGACTTCTGCGTGCAGGCGCACCTTTACCGAATGGACACCCAGCGTCTTGATCGGTTTGTCGAGGACGACCATCGCCCGATCGATCTTGCCGCCCTCGGCGTTGACCGAATCGGCGATGTCGCGCCCGGAGACCGAGCCATAGAGCTGGCCGCTGTCGCCGGCCTGACGGATCATCACATAGGAGGCGCCGTCGAGGCGCTCGCCGGCCTTGGCCGCCGCGCCGCGGGCGTTGGCGTTGCGGCTTTCAATATCGACCCGCTGGCTTTCGAACACCTTCATGTTCGCTTGGTTGGCGCGAAGGGCCTTGGAGCGCGGCAACAGGAAATTGCGCGCGAAACCGTCCTTGACGGTTACGATTTCACCTAGGGCGCCGAGACGTTCGACCCGCTCGAGAAGAATGACTTTCATGGTTGTCGCCGCCCCTATTTCACAACGTGCGGAAGAAGGGCGAGGAAGCGAGCGCGCTTGATCGCCTTGGCCAGTTCACGCTGCTTCTTGGCGGAGACAGCGGTGATGCGCGAGGGTACGATCTTGCCGCGTTCAGATACATAGCGCTGAAGCAGCTTGACGTCCTTGTAATCAATCTTCGGAGCGTTGGCGCCGGAAAACGGGCAGACCTTGCGCCGACGCAGAAAGGCGCGCCGGCCGCCGCCGCCGCCGCCAGATTCGGGGGTTGTGGTTTCTTCGGTCATGGCTGAAATCTCTACAGGCTAATGACTAGGCTGGAACGTCGTCGAAGCGGCGCTCGCGCTCGCGGTCGCGTCTGGCCAGCACAGGGGAGAGTTCAAGATCCAACGCCTCGACCCGCACGGTCATGAAGCGAAGCACATCTTCATTGATCGAGATTTGACGCTCCATCTCTTTCACCGCCGTGGCCGGAGCCTCAATCGCCAGAAGGGAGTAGTGCCCCTTGCGGTTCTTTTTGATGCGATAGGTGAGGTTGCGTAGCCCCCAATATTCAATCTTGGCGATGTGACCACCAAGCGATTCGATCAGGGCTTTGAGTTCTTCGTTAAGGGTCTCGGCCTGAGCCGGAGAGACATCCTGGCGTGCAATCAGCACGTGCTCGTAAGCGGGCATGGTTTCCTTCGTCCGATGGAGGGAGCGGCGGCGGGCGGCGCTCGGAACAGGCGCTGCTCGACGATGGATCTCAAGACGGCGACCGGGAGGCTCCCAATCCTTTGGAATTCCGTTAAGAGACCGCTCTCCTGCGAGAAGCCGGCGCTGATACGCGCTATCACAGGCTCGCGCAAGGCCGCCTTTCTAGAGGGGGTGAGTTGTCCGGTAGGCTTTCAGGGCCTCCATCGTCTTGGCGACGTGTTTCTCGGCGCCCAGGTCGGAATAGACGAAGGCGACCTTGCCGTCGGGCGCGATCAAATAGCTGGTGCGGTCCGAATGGCCCGGAAATATCGCCAGGGTCGACTTATAGCTATCGGCGATCTTGGCGCCCGGATCAGCGGCCACCGCGAACTTCGAGCGGCATTCGCTAACCGAAAATTCGGTGAGGCGATCGATATTGCCGGCGGTCACGCCGATCAGCGTGGCGCCTAGCTTCTTATAATCGGCCGACGCATCGGCGAACTCGTGAGCCTCGATCGTACAGCCGGAGGTGAAGGCGGCCGGGAAGAAATACAGCACGACCGGTCCTTTTTTCAGGGCGTCGGATAGTTTGAACGGGAACTGTTTGCCGGCTTGCGAGGCCTGGGCCGAAAAATCGGGCGCCACGGCGCCGACTTTCAGCGCGGCGAGTGCCGGACCGGCGATGATGGTGGCTACGCAGGCGATGAGGGCGAGTCGCTTCATGGTTTTGTTCCTCGGTGAGATCATGTGACTGCGCGGCTTTATGCGCCATTTCATCGGTTTGACGCCAGAGTTTCATGACCCTTCCCGCGCTTGTGGCCTGGCGATCTTTGACCTAACCCTGCTCACCCAGAAGACGTGAAGGCGCCAATGCGCCGGATGAAACAAATCTTCGGAGGGCTGGGCGCCACATGAGCCTTGTGTTTCTTTTTCCCGGTCAAGGCAGCCAGGCCGTGGGCATGGGCGCCGAACTGGCGGCTGCGTTCCCGGCCGCTCGCGCCGTCTTTGAGGAAGTCGATGACGCTCTGGAGGAAAAACTCTTCAGGCTAATGTGCGATGGGCCGATGGAGGACTTGACCCTGACGCGGAACGCCCAGCCGGCTCTCATGGCGGTCAGCCTCGCGGTCATGGCGGTTTTAAGCGCCGAGTTCGGCATTGGCGTCGAGCGCGCTGCTTTTCTCGCCGGCCACTCCCTGGGAGAGTATTCGGCGCTGGCGGCGGCTGGCGCCCTCAGCCTGACCGATACCGCCCGGCTGCTGCGGTTGCGGGGGCAGGCGATGCAGAGGGCCGTGCCCGTGGGTGATGGCGCGATGGCGTCGCTGATCGGACCCAAAAGCGATGTCGCCCTAGCCGAGGCCGCAGCCCTGGCCGGGTCGTCTCTGGGAGTCTGCGTGGTCGCCAACGACAACAATGCCGGCAATGTGGTGATCTCCGGCGCCAAGGCCGCGGTAGATCTGGCTATCGTCAGGGCCAAGGAATTGGGCGCGCGCGCGATCCCTCTCAATGTGTCAGCGCCATTTCATTGTCCCCTCATGCAACCGGCCGCCGACGAAATGGCGATCGCGTTGGCGCGGGTCGCCATCAGTCCGCCGCGCGCGCCGATCCTGCCCAACGTGACGGCCCGACCCACCTTCGATCCGGAGCTCATTCGAGGCCTGTTGGTCGAGCAGGTGACAGGCCGGGTGAGATGGCGAGAAACCATGGAGTGGTTGGCGTCGGATGGCGGGGCGTCACGTTTTGCCGAGATCGGCTCGGGGAAGGTACTGAGCGGCATCGCAAAACGAATCGCCCCGGATGCGGAGGTTTCCGCGGTGGGGTTGCCTGCCGAGCTCGAAACCTTCGCAAAGTCGATCTAGGCTGCGGCGGGTAGTATTTTTTAAATTGGCGTAAGGAACCGGGATGTTCGATCTCACCGGCAAGACGGCATTGGTCACTGGCGCCACGGGCGGCATAGGCGGCGCCATAGCGCGCTCCATCCATGGGCAGGGCGCGCGGGTGGTGCTTTCCGGCACCCGGTCGGAGGCGCTGGAGGAAATGGCGGCCGGGCTGGGCGACCGCGCGACGGTGGCTGTCTGCCAATTCGACGATTCGGCGGCGGTGGATGGCTTGGTGACTGCGGCCGAAGCCGCCGCCGGCGCACCTCTCGATATCCTCATCGCCAACGCCGGCATTACCAGGGACGGGCTTCTTCTGAGAATGAAGGACGATGACTGGTCTTCGGTCATGAAGATCAATCTCGAAAGCTATTTTCGACTTTCGCGCGCCGCGCTCAGGGGCATGATGAAGCGGCGGTCAGGGCGTATTGTCGGCATCACATCCATCGTTGGCGTGACGGGTAATCCTGGCCAAGCCAACTACGCGGCGTCCAAAGCCGGAATGATTGGTTTCTCCAAGGCTCTGGCTCAGGAGGTCGCCAGCCGAAATATCACGGTCAATTGCGTGGCGCCGGGCTTCATAGAGAGTCCGATGACGCACGGCTTGAACGATGACCAGAGGGCGCGGATCCTCGCGACCATTCCCCAGGGTCGCTTGGGCGCCGGCGCCGATATTGCCGCGGCATGCGTCTTTTTGGCCAGCGACGAGGCGGCCTACGTCACCGGCCAAACCCTGCACGTGAACGGCGGGATGGCGATGGTCTGACCTCGGCCTATTTCTCCGCGCGGGACCGGCGGTCGTCTCGCCGGGGTTCGCGCCGCTAGGCGGACAGAAAAGAACATGGTAGGCGAAAATTTCTGATCGATATGGCGACGTTCGAGGTCAGGAGCTGCGGCCTTGGACACCAATCAAATGCGTCGTCGGCGGGGGGTGACCCTCGATCCCCGGCGCCAACCAAACTAGAGGGACTGGACCTGAATGTCCGACACACTTGAGCGCGTTCGTAAAATCGTCATCGAACACCTGGACGCCGACCCCGAGAAGGTCACGGAGAAGGCGAGTTTCATCGACGATCTTGGGGCTGACAGCCTCGACAACGTTGAGTTGGTGATGGCTTTCGAGGAAGAGTTCGACATCGAAATCCCCGACGACGCCGCGGAACATATTCAAACTGTCGGCGACGCGGTGAAGTTTATCGGAGAGCGCCTGGGCGCCTGAGTCTAAATCGTGCGCCGCGTGGTTGTAACCGGACTGGGTATGGTCACCCCCCTCGCATGGGGGGTTGAGCCGACTTGGAAGGCCCTCCTCGCGGGGCGGTCCGGAGCCGGACGAATCACGACATTCGACGCGACTGGATACGCCTGCCAAGTAGCTTGCGAAGTTCCACGGGTGGACGGGCGCGGCGGCGGCGGCCGCGACGTGGCCGACAGCTTCGCGCCGGATCAGGTGATGAGCCTGAAGGACCAGCGGAGGGTGAACGACTTTATCCTTTACGCCATGGCGGCCGCCGATGAAGCGGTTCGAGATTCCGGCTGGGCGCCGTCGACCGACGAGGAACGCGAGCGGACCGGTGTGAATATCGGCTCCGGGATAGGTGGCCTCTCTACCATCGCGGAAACGGCTATCGAAATGCATGAGAAGGGTCCCCGTCGGGTCAGCCCCTTCTTCATCACTTCAGCGCTGATCAACCTGGCCTCGGGACAGGTCTCGATCCGACACGGTTTCAAGGGCCCTAATCATTCGGTCGTCACGGCCTGCGCCACCGGGGCTCACGCCGTGGGTGACGCCATGCGCTTCATTCAGCACGGAGACGCTGACGTGATGCTGGCGGGGGGCGCGGAAGCCGCGGTATGCCCGATCGGCATCGCCGGCTTCATCGCCTGTCGAGCCCTTTCGACCCATTTCAACGATACGCCTGAAAGGGCGTCGCGTCCTTATGATCGCGATCGCGACGGTTTCGTTATGGGCGAGGGCGCGGGTGTGTTGGTCCTCGAGGAACTCGAACACGCCCGCAGGCGCGGCGCGAAAATATACGCCGAGGTTGTGGGCTACGGCCTCGCGGGCGACGCCCATCACATTACCGCGCCGGCCAACAACGGTGATGGGGGTTTTCGCGCCATGCGCGGCGCGATCCGCCAAGCCGGGCTGGAGCCGGTGGATATCGACTATATCAACGCTCATGGCACCTCGACGCCACTTGGGGACGAGATTGAATTGGGGGCAGTGGAGCGTCTGTTCGGTCAGGCGGCGGGCCGCGTTGCCATGTCATCGACGAAATCCGCGATCGGGCATTTGCTTGGCGCGGCCGGCGCCGTGGAGGCGATCTTCTCGGTTCTGGCGTTGCGGGATCAGGTTGCGCCCCCGACCATCAATCTCGATAACCCATCGGTGGACTCGCCGATCGATCTGATCCCGAACGTCGCCAAGCGCATGAAGATCGATGTCGCCCTTTCGAACAGTTTCGGTTTCGGCGGCACAAACGCATCGGTCGTGTTCAAGAAGGCGCCGTGACAAGGCAACCTCGCGCGCGAGGCGCTCCGCCGCGCGGCGGCGGGCGATCCATCGGTCGGGTAGCCATTGCCGCGAGCCTGACAAGCGTCGCGCTGGCCTTGTTGGCCGTATGGACCTTTGCGGGGCCTGGACCTTCGGCCGCGAAGGGTGAAGCGACCGATGTCGTCCTTCCACCCGGCGCTGGCCTGCCGGGGATCGCCAGAGCCTTGGACCAAGCCCATCTGATCCGTTCGCGGGCTGCTTTTATGGCCGCGGCGGTGATCACCGGCGGCGCGCGCCACCTCAAGGCGGGCGAATATGAATTTCCCTCCGGCGCCCCTCTGGCTCAGATTATTTCAGCCATCCAGCGCGGCGCCGTCCTGCGTCACTTCATCACTATTCCGGAGGGGTACACCTCTCGGGAAGTCGTAGATGTGCTTCGCGCCGCCGCATTTCTGGCCGGTCCGGTCCAATCACCTCCAGAGGGAAGTCTGTTGCCCGAGACCTATGAGGTGAGGCGCGGAGACAGTCGCATGGAGGTGATTTCGCGGATGGCGGCCGCGCGACGCGACTTGCTTATGCAACTCTGGGCGCGGCGTTCTCCGGGCTTGCCTTACGAAACCAGCGCGCAGGCGGTTGTCCTTGCCTCGGTGGTTGAAAAAGAAACCGCAAAGGCGGAGGAACGCCCACGCATCGCCGCCGTTTTCCTCAACCGCCTGAAAAAAGGCATGCGCCTGGAAAGTGACCCAACGGTGATCTACGCCGTGTCCGGCGGCGTTCCCCTCGGCCACGGCCTTCGCGTGTCGGAACTGGCGTCTCCCTCGCCTTACAATACCTATCGTTTCGCCGGCCTGCCGCCGACGCCGATCACCAACCCGGGAAGAGCCGCGCTGACAGCCGCTCTGAATCCGGCGCGGACCGATGATCTATTCTTCGTTGCGGACGGTTCCGGCGGTCATGTCTTTGCAAGCACCTTCGAGGCTCATAAGCGCAATGTGGCGCGCTGGAGGAACATCGAACAGCACGGCGGACCTTCGGCATGAAAATTTCGAGCATGACAGGTTTCGCGCGGCGTGAGGGCGCCTTGGAGGACTGGGCCTGGGCGGTCGAGGCCCGTTCGGTCAATGGTCGTAATCTGGAGGTCAGGTTCAAGGGACCGAACGGATTCGAGACTCTCGAACGACTGGTCCGCGAGGCCGCCCAGGCTCGGTTCCAGCGCGGTCAAATCAACGTCACCATCCAGGCCAGGGCTTCGTCGCCGGCTCGGCGCACGAACCTCAATCTTGAGATATTGCAACGTTACATGGCTTTTGGCGAAAGCTTCGTCGTGGCCGGCCGGGCGGTCGCCCCGACGATGGATGGCCTGCTGGCGCTGCCTGGCGTGATCGAGATGTCCGACAATGACGCGGGCTCCGCCGATCACGGCCAGCTTGAGTCGGCGATGGCCGGTTCGGTCGCCGAGGCGCTCGATGCCCTGAAACAGTCTCGGGCGGAGGAGGGGCGATCAATCGCCCGCGTGCTCGCGGGATTCCTGGATGCCATCGAGGCCCTGATCGCCGCAGCTGGGATGGAGGCGAGCCTGCAGCCGGCGCTCATCAAGGCGCGCTTCGAGAGGCGTCTCATTGAACTCCTGGGCGATACCGTCAATCAGGATCGGATTGTGCAGGAGGCCGCCGTCATGGCCGTGAAAGCGGACGTGCGTGAGGAAATTGATCGGCTGGTCGCCCATGTCGCCGCTGCCAGGACGCTGCTTGCCGCCGACGGGGCCAGCGGACGCCGGCTGGACTTCCTGACCCAGGAATTCATGCGAGAGGCGAACACATTGTGTTCGAAATCGGCGGTGTCCACGCTGACCAACATTGGTCTGGAGCTGAAGGCGACCATCGATCAATTTCGGGAACAGGTGCAAAATGTCGAGTAGCGGCCCGGCCGCTCGCAGGGGATTGCTCCTGGTGATTTCCAGTCCATCGGGAGCCGGGAAGACCTCGCTCTCGCGCCGGTTGATTAACGATCAGGCCGATCTGAGCCTTTCGGTTTCAGCGACGACACGCGGCCCTCGTTCCGGCGAGCAGGATGGCAAAGAGTACTGGTTCGTCGATGCGGCGAGGTTCCAGACCATGGTGAGCACGGGCGCTTTCCTTGAGTGGGCCGAGGTGCATGAACACTGCTACGGAAGCCCGAGGGAGCCGGTCTTCCGCCACCTGGCGGGAGGGCAGGACGTTCTGTTCGATATCGACTGGCAGGGCGCCCAGGCTATCGCCATGGCGGCGCCGACCGACACCGTGCGAGTCTTCATCCTGCCCCCTTCGATGGCCGATCTGGCCAAGCGCCTTCACACCCGCGCTCAGGACTCCGAGGCGGTAATCGAGCGCCGCCTTGGGCGGGCAAGGGGCGAAATCTCCCATTGGGGCGAATACGACTACGTCATCGTCAACGATGACATGGAACAGGCCTATGCGGAGCTGACGGCGATTTATCGGGCTGAGCGGCTGCGCCAAGCCCGCAATCTCTGGATCGAACCGATGGTCAGCGGGCTTCTCGCGGAAATCTAGTCCCGCCGCGCCATCCAGGCTTCGGCTAGCGCCGTGAAGCCGGCCACCGATATGGTCTCGGCCCTGGCGTTCGGATCGACGCCGGCGGCTAAGCAGAGCTGTTCGCCGCCCAGAAATCTGACCGACGAACGAAGCATCTTGCGCCTCTGGCCGAACGCCGCCCGCGCAACGTGTTGCAGGGCCTCCACAAGGTCCCGAGGCGGGCGATGTTCGAGGGGGGTCAGACGCACCACCGCGGAAGCGACCTTTGGGGGCGGCGTGAAGGCCCTTGGCGGAAGATCCATGACGCTTCGCGCTTCGCAGATCACCTGCGCCAGCACGGCCAGACGACCATAGTCCGCTTGGCCCTCCGAGGCGACGATC
>JAYTXV010000433.1:0-16410 GCA_043742805.1 Caulobacteraceae bacterium
AGGCGGGTTGGTTGGAGGCGCAGGCCAGGATCAGGGCCACCTGCTCGCGGCACCGGCGGGCCTGGCAGGGGCCCATGCAGGCGCGGGTGAGGCGCTTGATCTGGTCCTGGTTGGCCGGGCCGTCGTCCAGCAGGCCGCCGAGATCGCGGGCGGCCATGCCGGGAGACGGTGGGCCCAGATAGGTCGGCTGACGCACCGCCAGCAGGGCCTCGCGGGTGACATCCTCGCACTGGCAGACGATCACGGTTTCGTCGGTCGTGGCCATCAAGGCGCGCATCCAGGCCTGTTGATAGGCGACGAGGTCGACGGCCCGGGCGCTGGAGATGCCGGCCACGTCGCCGACGATCCGGACTTGCGACAGGCTTGTGGAGACACCGTCGGGGCTGACCGGCGCGTGGCCGCCCAATGCCGGTTGCATGGCGAGGTCGGCACCCAGCACGTCAAGCAATTCAATGGCCGGCGTAAGGCCGATCGCCTGGACCACGGTGTCACAGTCCAGCGTCCGCTCGGCGCCGGTCGCCAGATCGCGCACGGTCAGGCGCTCCACCCCATCGAGGCCGCCGGCGGCGAGGACGGGGGCGTGGCCGGTCAGGATCTCCACCCCGGGAATGAGCAGGTCGCCGGACCCTTGGACCGTGTCCTCGACTTCGATCAGCGCGACGACTTCCAGGCCGCGATCCAGGGCCAGGCGCGCGGTCTGGAGCGCCAGATCTCCCGAACCCAGGATCGCCAGGCGGCGGCCGGCGAAGGCGTCGTAGGCGTTCAGCAGGGCGTGGATGCCCCGGGCGCCCATCACCCCGGGCTGGTCCCAGCCCTTGAACGAGAACGCCACGTCGCGGGCGCCAGTGGCGACGACCAGGCGCTGGAAGCCGACCATCCAGGAACGCTGTTCGTCGGCGAGGCCAGCCAGGGGTTCGGGGAGCGAGGCGAGACCATAGCCGGGCACCCAGGCCCCCCAGCAATAGACGCCGAGCTCGATCTCAACACCCGCCTCGAAGGCGATCTCCAGAGCCGGATTGGCGGCGAACACCTGCTGCATCATCCGCGCCTTGGATTGCACGGCGCCGGTGTAGCGGCCGCCATAGTATAGCGGAACGTCAAGACCCATCAGGCCGGCGGAGACCGGATTCTCGTCGATCAGCAGCACCTCGGCGCCTGCGGCCCGGGCCTCCAGGGCGGCGGCGACGCCGGCCGGCCCGCCGCCGATCACCAGCACTTCGACCCGGCGCTCGGGGGCCGGGACCTTGCCCGCCTGGGCCTTGGGATCGAAACCGCGCGTGATCATAAGCCTCAGACCGCGTCCAGGCCGCGGGTCATTTCGGCGATCAGGTCTCCCGGGTGCTCAAGACCCACCGACAGGCGCATCGTGCCGTCGGTGATGCCGCTGGCCTCCCGCCTGTCGCGCGGGATGTTGTAGTGGGTGGTGGTGGCCGGGTGGCAGATCAATGTCTCCGACCCGCCCAGGCTGACGGCGAGCTTAAGGATCTTCAACTGGTCGAGGAACCGGAACGCCTCGGCCTCGCCGCCGTGCAACGCGAATGAGAAGGTCGAGCCCGCCCCGCCGCACTGGCGCCCGTAGACCGCGCGGGCGGCCGATCCCTCGGCGAGAAAACCCAGATAGCTGACCTTGGCGACCTTGGGATGAGCCCTGAGGAAGGTGGCGACTGTCACGGCGTTGGAGCAGGCCCGCTCAGTCCTCACCGCCAGGCTTTCGATCGAGCGCAGCATCAGCCAGGCGGTGAACGGCTCCATATGATTGCCCAGGATCATCCGCAGCGACTTGATCCGCCCGATCAGTTCGGCCGAGCCGCTGATGGCGCCGGCCAGCAGATCACTGTGGCCGCCGCAGTATTTGGTCAGGGAGGTCACCGTCAGGTCGGCGCCGTGCTCCAGAGGGTTCTGCAGCAGCGGTCCCAGGAAGGTGTTGTCGACCGAGATCAGCGGCCGTTTGCCCTGCCGTGCGCCGATCTCGTCGGCGATCCGCCGGACCAGGGCGATGTCAACGATGGCGGCGGTGGGGTTGGCCGGGCTTTCCATCATGAACAGGGCGATCGGACCCCGAGCCAGGGCGGCCTCGGCGGCGGCGCGGATGGCCGCCTCGTCGCAGGCGTCGATCACCCCCTCGACATGGACCCCGAAATTGGGGGCCAACACCGTGTGCAAAAGGTTGTCCGAGCCCGAATAGATCGGCCGGCTATAGACCATGCTGTCGCCCGGCCGCAGGAAGGCCAGGGCCAAGGTGGATATCGCCGACATACCGCTGTTGAAGCCGGCCGTATCCTCGGCCCGGTCGAGAGCGGCCATGCGCGCCTCCACCATCGATAGGTTCGGATGGCCAAGGCGTGAATAGATGAACCCGTCTGGGATCGGACCGCCGTGCTCGCTTTCGGTCGCGCCGTCGAAGAAGGCGCGGTGGAAATCCTTGGCCGCCTGGGCGCTGGGATATACGAACGTCGAGGTCAGCACGATCGGCGGCTTGGCCGCGCCCCAGGCGTCGGCGGGGTCATAGCCATGACCGACCGCCAGAGTGTCGGGATGCAGGCCGTGGCCCGATTGATCAGCCGACACCGCGAAGCCCCTGGCTGGCGCGCTTCCGACCGACGCTCTGGCTGTCGAGATAGTCCCGCGCCTGGGCGCAGTACCAATCGACGAACCGCATCGCCAGCGCCTCGGCGTTGGGGGAATAGGGCCCTGGCCGGTAGCCCGGCGAGTTGACCCCGGCCTGATTGTTCTCGACCAGATCGCGGTCCTGTAGATTGGTGCGGGTCCAAAGCTCGGTCAGGTCGTCGAGGCTGTAGTCGACCCCCTCCACCGCGTCCTTGTGCACCAGCCACTTGGCGGTCACCACCGACTGGCGCGGGGCCAGCGGCATGGCCTGGAACATCAGCACCTGATCGGCGGTGGCGTGGGCGAAGCCGTGCGGTTCGATCGACCAGCGCAGCGAGCCGATGTCGCCGCCCTCGATCTCGCACATCAACTTCTTGACCCCGAAATCGCCGTCCATGGTCATCGACTTGAAGCCGTCGTTGAGGATGAAGCGCATGGCCTGCCACCAGTCACCCCCGATCGGTCCGACGCTCAGGCCAGCGCGGGCGATGCGGGCGGCGAAATCCTCCTGGCGACGGTCGTCGCCATAGTCGAAATGGGCCGAGGCGCCGACCGGGAAGCTCTGGGCCAGTTCCGGGTGCGACAGCGCACAGTGATAGCACTCGCGGGCGTTCTCCATCACCAGCTTCCAGTTGCCCTGCTCGACCAGGGTGCTTTCAAAGGCGAGCTTGGCGTCCTTCAGATTGTGCGGCGCGAGCATCGGCTCGAGCTGTCGCCGGAAATCGCCGATGTCGGGCGGATCGTCGGCAAGGCAGACGTAGAGCACGCCGCCGACGCTTTCGACGCGCACCGGGATGAGGCCGTGCTCGGACCGGTCGAAGGTTTCCGGCATGCGGGCGGCGTGGGCCAGTTCGCCCGACAGTTCGTAGGTCCAGCGATGGTAGGGGCAGACCAGGCGGGCCGAAACGCCTTTGCCGGGCTTGCAGATTTGGGAGCCCCGGTGGCGGCAGCTGTTATGGAACGCGTGCAGGTCGCCATTGCGGTCGCGGGTGATGATCACCGGCCACGGTCCGACGGCCACGGACATCCATGTTCCGGCCCGGGGCAGTTCGACGTCGAAACCGACCATCAGCCACGACTGGCCGAAGATCGCCTCCATGTCGAAGTCGAAGGCGTCCTGGCCGTTATAGAGCGCCTGGGCCAGGCTGTGGCCGGACTTTCGCTCGTCCAGGAGCCGCGCGATCGCGGTGAAGTCGACCATCAAAGGACCCTTTCCACGAAGTCAGGATTGCACGGGCCACGCGCGCGGCGACAATCGCATTTCCTCATGACACTATTCCGTTTACCCCTGCATTTTTAGCCTTTTGATGAGAGGACCGGCGTGGCGATCAATCGACCCTGGCTGCCACTCAACGCCCTGCGCGCCTTTGACGCGGTGGGCCAGCACCTGAGCTTTACCGCCGGCGCCCAGGCCCTGCACGTCTCGCAAAGCGCGTTGAGCCGGCATGTGATCAGCCTTGAGGAGCTTCTCGGCAAGAAGCTTCTGGAGCGTCGGCCGCAGCATCTGGTGCTGACCGAGGAAGGGGCGATCCTGCTGCCGGTGGTGCGCAAATGCCTGGACCGCCTGGAACAGGTGCTGAACCTGATCCGCGACGGCGAGGGTTCGGGCCGAACCCTGCGAGTGCATATGCCGCCCTCGCTGTTCAACCATCTGGCCCTGCCGATGCTGCGGGATTTTCGCCGGGAGTTCCCGGATATCCTGATCGATGTCTCCAGTTCGCATGTCACCGGCCTGCCGGCGGCTGAGCTGGACGTGGCGGTGGTCTATGACCGGCCCAATGTCGACGACAAGATCACCGACCTGCTGTGGATGGTGCGGGTGACGCCGGTCTGCGCGCCGGAGCTGGCCAAGGCGGCGGCTGGTCTTTCGCTCGCCGAGTTCATCGCCGCCAACGAGCTGCTGCATGTGAAGCTGGACGGCCAGCCGCGGGGACTGCTTTGGGCGAATTTCATGCGCCAATGCGGTGTCGGCGAGGGCGCCGACCGAGGTCCGGACCGGGGTCTGGCCTTCGATACAGCCATGTCGGCGGTGCAATATGCCATGTCCGGCGGCGGCGTCGCCCTGGCCGATGCGGACATGTTCGGGGACGAAATCAAGGCCGGCCGGCTCGTGGCGCCCTACGATTACCTGTTCGAAGAGGGATACGGTTATTACCTTAAAATCCACGCCGAGGATCTCGCCGACCCGGTAGTCTCCCTGTTCCGGTCGTGGCTGATCGGCCGGTTTCAGGAGCGCGCTCGGGCCTTAGGGGCGGCGACTGAGTAACCTTACGCGGCGACTGGACATCCCTGGCCAAGCCGGCAATCTGGGTGGGTAAGCAATTTTCTAGGCTTTCCGGGCGCCGTCCAGCGAGACCCTGGCATCGACGCTTGGTTTCATGAGCCAGATAGCGAACTGCGACGGATCGCCCAGCCGCGGTTTGAACGGAGGGGCGGCTCTCAACGACCCGGACTATATCTTGTGGCGGGTTCGAGCCTACTTGGCCGGCGCGAACCTCAACTCCAGGCCCGCCGAATGGGCGCGCTGGAAGCCCTTCCAGATCGTGCTGGGCGGGTCGCCGGGGCTGAAGGCGGCGTAGGGTTGGCCGGGTTCGGCCGGCCAGACGCCATCGCTGGAGACCGGCGAGGGAACGTCGAGATAGGCGGCGGCGGCAGGGTCGCTCTTTACGTATCGATCCAGGAAGGCGGTGATGAAGTGCAGCTCGATGCCGATCACCCGCTCTTTGCGCCAGACCGGATCCTCCCACCAATCCAGGTCCCACAAGCGGCCGCGCATGGTGTCAGGCGCGGGGTTCATGCCGATCGAATGGCCGCCGTTCTCGAAGGTCAGCAGATAGCGCGGGGCGTTGACTGCCTGGCTCCACAGGGTTTTCACCCCCGGATCGTAGCCCACCAAATGGTCCTGGCCGCCGACGATGAACAGGGTCGGTGCGGTAACGCCCTCCATGCCCTCGGCGCCCCAAGCTTCGCCGCCGCCGAACAGTCCGGCCGGAGAGATAGCTACGACGGCCTTGACGCCCGTCACCCTCAAGGCGTCGGCCCTGGCCGCGCCGGCCACATACGGCGCCAGCGCTCCATGGGTGGCTACCGCCAGGGTCGGAGACAGCACCGCACCCGCCGTGGTCAGCACGCCATAGCCGCCCATGGAATAGCCGACCAGCACGACGCGGGTGGGATCGGCGCCGGCGAGGGGACCGGCCTTGGCCCGAGCGCGAGCTTGCGCCTGGGTGGCCACGAAAGCGATGTCCAGGGGCCGGCGGGTCAGCGGGCCGACCAGCCCGCCCAGGTCGCCGAAGGCCGGATCGCGGAAGTGCGGCCCCACGACGACATAGCCTTTGGAGGCAAGGTTCTCGGCCAGCCAGGTCATCGCCGCCGGCGTGCCGCCATAGCCGTGGGCGAGGATGACCAGGGGAAACGAACCTGGCGCGGGCCGCACGCCGCGGACGGCGACACCCGGCGTGGTGAAGGGCGTGTCCTTGCCGTCCTCGCTGGTCAGAGCGCCGGAATAGACGACGGGCGCGGCGCCAAGTGTGACCTGGGAGGGATACCAGACATCTACCGGCAGAACCCGGTCGCGGGACGGCATGGTTCTGGTGGCCGGGTCATAGGCTAGGACGTCGGGTTGAGCGGG
Organism: Caulobacteraceae bacterium; assembly: GCA_043742805.1. Classification (GTDB taxonomy): domain Bacteria; phylum Pseudomonadota; class Alphaproteobacteria; order Caulobacterales; family Caulobacteraceae; genus Acaudatibacter. Next base: position 6,239 of record JAYTXV010000433.1, read on the forward strand.
TTGAACCAGGGTCAGGCTGTCGAAGCCAACGGCATACGGACCTAGGGCGGCGAGTTGTGGCGCGTCGACGGCCGGGATACTGGGCGCGGCGGCGTGGACGGGCGCGGCCTGACACGCCAGGCCCAGCAAGACGGCAAGAGTGATCGCGAACACAGAACGACCCGCCCTTCCCACTCCCGCGTCCTGGCCGACGGTCAGAATTTGACTTTCAAGCGCAGACCGACGGTGCGCGGCCGCGCATGTCGAACTTGTTCTGGCCCGGGGCCGATCCGGTGATCGACAGGCAGGCCCCTGACATCAGGGCCGCCCGTTTTGCAGCGTGTTGGTGTTTGCTTCCGCGCGGGGAAATCAGAACTTCACCTTGATCCTGCCGCCGACGGTTCGCGGCCGGGCATAGGTGTTGCGGTCGCCGGGCTGGTCGGTGCCGACATAGCCTAGCTCCTTGCCGATATTGGTGATCCTGACCCCATCGACGAGGTTGTTGCCGAAAATGCCGATTTCATAGCGGCCAATATCATAGGTCACGGCGGCGCTGACATCGTTGGATGCCGGGATCACCGCGAAGCCCTGGTTCAGACCGTTGGTGACCCGGTGACCGGCCGGATCGAGGGTATAGGCCGCCTGGTTCTGGACCAGCTGGCCGGCGGCCTTGCAGTTCCCCGGCGACAGGGTTCCGTCCGTCTGCTTGATGCAGATCGTCGTGGCGATCGGGTTGAAGGTGGTGTCTTCGTCGCCCCGATACTGGTAGCTGACCTGCACGTGCATCATGCCATTGCCGATCGGCCGGTCATAATAGCCGCTGATGCCAGCCACCCATCTGGGCGAAAAGGGAGCCTTGTCGCCGTTGAAGGCGCCGACCGTGGGAATGTCGCCCTTGGCGCGGGAGTCGTTATAGGCGGCGTTGCCGCTCAGGGTGAATTCCCGGTTGACCCGCCAGGTCGAACTGAGCTCGACACCGCGGCTCTGTATCTTGCCGGCATTATTGGTGAAGAAATATGAGCAATTTAGCAACAGGCGCGTCTGGACGTTGGACCAGTCGACCCAATAGGCGTCGGCGTTGAGGGTCAGCCGGCCGTCGGCGAACTTGCCTTTCTCGCCGACCGAATAGCTCCATAGCGAGTCCGGCCCGAAGGTCTCGGGAGCGGACGTGAAGCCATAGTTCATCAGGTCCTGGGCGCAGGTCTGGCCGGCCGCCTTGTAGGTCAGCGGAATCGGCTGGTTGGCGCCACCGTAGCGGAAACCCTTCGCGGCCTCCGCATAGACCATAAGGTTGTCGTTGATATGGTAGGAAGCGTTGAAGCGCGGGTTGAACCCGTCTGACGACAGCGAGGTGTTCTCGGTGATCGGGGTGTGGTCGGCCGGATTGAGGCCTGGTCCCGTCAGGACGCCGTAGGTGCCGCCTTGATAAAGATAATAAATTTCGTGGAACTTGAAGTATCTGACGCCGGCGGTCAGATCGAATTTCTTGGTGACATGCCAGGTATCATCGGTGAACAAGGCGAACTGGTGCTCGCTCTCGTTCTGCAGCCCTGAAAATATGTCATTGGGATTGAAGGCGCCGTCGACAGTCTTTGAATTGTAGAGTTTGCCTGGCGTGTTGAACGGGCCATAGTAGTAATTTTCATACGACTGCGCATCGAAACCCGCGACCGGGATATCCTGGTAGAGGTTACGGTGCTGTTGTTCATAGAACGCGCCGACCGTCCATTTGATCGGGCCGTCATTCTTGGACACCAGGCGCACTTCCTGCATGAAATCCTTTGCCTTCTGGCTGATGTCGTAGTGCTCGGCCGGAATCTGCAGGGTGTGGGCCTGGCTGTAGTTGTCGGGTGGGCCGCCATAGCCAGTGTTGGGATTACCGTAGAGAGGTCCGGGCCCATAGGTCGGTCCGGGTCCGACGGTGGGGCGACCGTATTCGTAGAAGTAGGCGATCGACGGCTCGGTGCTGGCCTGAAAGCCGATCCGCCGCCAGGTGTAGGACGAGCTCGAAACGAAATCGGCGAAGCCGAGGTCATAGTCGAAACTGATATTGTAGAGATGGAAATCGTCGCGCGTGCCTTCCGGCCCATTGGTGGTGATGGTGTAGGGCGCGAGACCCGAGAAGCCACTGTCCAGCCCATAGGCATGGCTCTTTTCGTACGTATAGCTGAAATCGACGGTCAGTTTGGGGCTTGGCGTCCAGCGCACCGCGACCCGGGCTTGAGTGGTCCGATTCAGATTGACGCCGTTTTTGTTGCGCGCGCCGATATCGTTGATGAAGCCGGAATCCTCTCCTTGGTAGGCGGTGGCGCGGACCGCGAGCTTGTCCTTGATCAGCGGCAGATTGATCATGCCGCGGAAACTGTCGTTGATCCCGCCGTGTTCGGTGCCCGACCCTGAAGCCTCGACGGCGCCGAACATCGAGCTGGTGGTCGGCTTGGCGGTGATGAACCGCACCGTTCCCGCCATCGAACCGGCGCCGTAAAGTGTGCCCTGGGGTCCGGCCAGGATTTCCACACGTTCCAGGTCATAGACCTTCAAGTCCGGGGTCTGGCCCTGCAGCGAGATCGGCGTCTCGTCGAGATAGACCGCCACGAGCGAGCGGTCGGAGGTATCGCTGGTGCGGTAGGGCACGGCGTTGAGGCCGCGAATGGCGAAGGTGTTGAAGCCCGGCGCGCCCTGGATGATGGTCAGCGACGGCGCGTATTTGGTTAGGTCCAGCACATTGGGCTGGCCGGCCCGGTCGAGGGTTTCGGCGTTGACCGCCGAGATGGCCATGGCCACGTTCTGCAGCGACTCGGCGCCGGACCGGTTGGCGGTGACGATCATCTCCTCGACCTTGGGCGCGGAGGCGTCATCGCTCTTGGCCTTTTCGGCCGCGAAGGCGGCGCCGTAGCTCAGGGCCGTGGCGGCGACGCCCGAGAGCATGATGGTGGCCAGGTTCGAGGCCCTTGAGCGTCGGCGCGACGCGCCGCTGTCCAGCCGTGACATGTTAATTGTGACCCCATTTAAGCTAATTGTTGACTGGAGAACGTCCGCGCGCGGGGCATCGGGACAAAGCCCAATTAATCGATGCGGCCATCCAAAAAAGGCATTTCAGGGTGGGCCGCCAAGCGGCGTCTAGGCCAGGACGCGAGCTATGGTGGCTTGGTGTTTCACATCGGCAACAGTCTCGCCGTTAACCGGCACCCTGAGTCGCCCCTCTATCACAAAAGCGCTGGCGTCGGAGCGGACCCACACCGAGCTCTCGATCGCCGCATCCCAGCCCGGCCGTTGATATCGGGCCGACTGTTCGGCGCGCCAGGCGCAGCTTAGCGGATCGCCCGGGGCGATCGACAGCACCACGCTGGAGGACATCGGCCAGGTTTCGATGATGCGGACTTCGTTGGCTGTCTGCGAGATTTCCATAGCCGGCCAACCCTTCGGATCGTCGGGAAGGGCCGGCGCCAGGGCGATCGGCATCGGCGCCTCGACGGCGGGGACGGCGCCTACCGGCAGGTCCAGGCGTGAGATGGCGAGATCGAGGGTCAGGGGGGCCGTGGTCGGCGAGGACCAGACCAGCGGCCAGAGGCCTCCCGATACCGCCGCGCGAATTCGGCTGCCGGGCGGGAAGCGATGGGCGGTGAAATTCAGCGGTATCTCGACGTAATAGGCGCGGCCTGACTCCAGGGCGACCGGATGGCCGTGGCCGTCGCGATGGGTCAGGTTGAGCAGGCCATAGGTCACCAGCCAGGACTGACCCGTGGGCGTCACCTCGCAAATACGGATGGCGAGATGGGCCACGGGCTGGTCGCTGGAGACCCGGACGCGAAGGGCGCCCGCCCCGAGGACCTCGACCGCGGCCGGGAGCGGGGGCGTATCGAACACCACCGAACGTGCGTCGTCGGGCGACTGTTCGCGGGGCAGTTCGGTGGGGGCGAAGGGGACCCACTCGACCTTGCCCAGGCCGACGATCCGGCTTCCGTCGACGTGGGCGGTTTCGGATTGCTGGGGCGTGTCGTGCAGGCCGCCCTGGCCAAGATGAAATTGGCGGGCGGTGATGGCGGGTGTGGCGTCGAGGCGCCGCTTCCATTCATCGCGCCAAGCCTCGCCGGTGACCTGGGGATCAGGCGGCGCGGCCATCACCACCTTCATACTGGTCGCCCATTTCAAGCCGGTCACGGCGACGGCGCCGCCGACATAGTGGGCGTCGTCGGTGTAGCGCATGTCCGAGGCGCACATCGGCATGATCGCCTTCAGGGCGGGCGGGGCCAGGGCGGCGGCCTGCGAGGTGCTGAAGCCGCCCCAGGACACCCCGCGCATGCCCACCGATCCGTTGCACCACGGCCGCGCGGTCAGTTACGCGATGGCGGTCGCCGCGTCCTGGTGTTCGATCGGCAGGTATTCGTCTTCCAGCAGGCCGGTGGAGTCACCCGAGCCCCGGGTTTCCAGCCGGGCGTAGCCGATCCCGTACTGGGCCAGGGTCTTGCCCCAATACAGGCCATAGCCGCGATAGAGGTCGCGTTTGCGATAGGGGATATATTCGACGACCACCGGAGCGGGGCGTCGGTTGCTGTCGGTCGGCAGCCACAGCTGGACGGCCAGCTTCACCCCGTCTGGCATCGGGATGAAACTGTTCTCGATCATGGTGACCTCTCTCTTGGGCGGGAGAGTCCAGGTGGCGCCCGCAGCCGCCAATTCGGCGAACGACCGGACCGGCTCGCCTGTCAGGGCGACGGCCGCCGCGCTTAAGGTCATGACATCGCGTCGGCGCATGGTGGTCTTCCGAAATGGTAAGCCACCTCGAGTCACACCAACGCGTCGAAGGCAAGGACCGCGTGGAGAAGGACGTCGGCGCCGGCCTGGGCCTGGGCCGGGGTGATATTCTCGGCCTCGTTGTGGCTGATGCCGTCCTCGCACGGTATGAAGATCATGCCGGTGGGGGCGACACGCGAGACATAGACCGAGTCATGGCCGGCGCCGGAGACGATGTCCTGGCGGCTGTATCCCAGCCGCTCGACGGCCGCGCGGACCGCGCCGACGCAGGCGGGGTCGAACACCACCGGAGTGGACGACCAGATTGGAGTGATCTCGACCGATACGCCCTGGTCGGCGGCGATCGTGTCGGCGGCGGCGCGGAAGGCGGCCTCCATCCGGTCCAGGCCGTCGATCCGGGGGTGGCGCAGGTCGACGGTCATCCGCACCGTTTCGGGGACGGTGTTGCGGGACCCTGGGAAGGCCTGGAAGATGCCGATGGTCGAGAGGGAGACGCCCGGCTCCGAGCGCCCTACCCCATCCACCGCCGTCGCCAGCCGGGCCGCCGCCTGCAGGGGGTCGCGCCGCAAAGCCATGGGTGTCGTGCCCGCGTGGCAGGCGAGGCCGGAAATTTCCACGTCCATCCAGCGGATTCCCTGGACGCCGATCACCACCCCGATCTCGGTTGAAGCGTCCTCCAGCGTCGGGCCCTGTTCGATGTGGAGTTCGAAGTGCGCGGCTAGCGGATGAGCGCCCATCGGATCGGCGCCTCGAAAGCCGATCGCCTCCAACGCATCGCCAAATGCGATCCCGTCTCGGTCGGTCCGGCCGCGGGCGTAGTCGGCGTCGAAGGCCCCGGCGAACACGCCGGAGGCCAGCATGGCCGGGGCGAACCGGGCGCCTTCCTCGTTGGTCCAGTCGATGACTTCGATCGGATGGCGGGTGACGACGCCCGCGTCGTTCAGGGAACGGACGATCTCCAGCCCAGCCAGCACCCCCAGTATGCCGTCGAACCGTCCCCCGGTGGGCTGAGTGTCCAGATGGCTGCCGATGGCGATCGGCGCAAGGGTCGGATCGGCGCCCTCCCGCCGGGCGAAGATGTCGCCCAGTTCGTCGACGCTGACCGTGCAGCCCGCCGCCTCGCAAGCCGCGACAAACCAACGGCGAACCTTGGCGTCATCCTCTGAAAGCGCCAGCCGGCAAAGCCCGCCCTTGGCCGTGGCGCCGAACGCGGCGGTCTCGATCAGGGTCGACCACAGCCGATCGGCGTCAACGCGGAGATTTGCGGTCATGCGAGGGTCTCCCGGTTGAGGGGCATGGTCATACGATGCACGCCGCCCCCGCCCATGGCGAACATATCCAGGGACGGATCGAACACGATGACGCCGCGCTCGCGCAGTTCGGCGTTGATCCGGCCGCTATGAGCCGGCGAAATCACCCGCCCGCCGCCCAGGGACAGCAGGTTGCAATTCATGGCCATGACCTCTGCGTAACGGGCCTCGATTACCTCCACGCCATGACCGGCCAGCCACTGGCCGAAATCTTGCCCCAGCACCTCCAGGCAACAAACCGCCAGATCATCGCGCGCCATACAGAACAGCACATCGAGGTGCAGGAAATGTTCGGCGAACGGCTGCAACCGGACCCGCCAGCCCCTGGTCTCGAACCAGCCGGCCAGCTGGCGGGCGCCGTCGGGATCAGTACGGACGCCCGAATGACCAATCAACAGCAACCCGGGCCGGATGATATGGATATCCCCGCCCTCGCAAGTCCCCGCCGTGGCGTATTTCCAGAAGCCGGACCCGTGAAAATCGATCACCGCCGCGTATTCGCCGCGCCGCTGGGGCATGCGCAGTTGGGTCAGCAGCGGTCCCCACGGCGTGGTCTGGCTCGAGTCGCGGGTGTAAACTTGATAAGGCAGGTGAGGCTCAGGATTGAGAAAGCGTGGCCGCGCGCCCTCCCGCCGCAGGATCTCCACCAGATCGGCGAATTGCGCCTGGGCCAGGCCGGCGTCGAACCGCCTCGCCGCGCCTAGGGTCCGGTGGGCGACGGCGTTGGTATCCAGCCAGCGATAGTGGTCCGGCGGGCACAGCAGCACGTCGGTCAACACCCCCGTCTCGGAATCGACCACCCAACCCATCGTCACCCGCCGTTCGCCTTGACCGGCAACAGGCTAAGGGCCCAACGGCCGATCGCAAAGAGGCTAAGACGCTAGCCGGGCGGCGGGAGTGGTTTGCGATAGCTCGACGGACGCGAGCCGTGACCGTTGCTCTGGCACGCGCCGCATTGGCCATCAGCGACCCGGCCCGGGCGTTATTACCCTGGTGCTCATCCTGGGCGAGTAGGGCCTGAATCGCCGTTCTGAGCGTTCATAAATCATGGCGGCCAGGGGTTCATAAGCCGGCGTAAAATCCGTCTCGGGCGGCATATGGGGGTGGTTTCGGCCCATCCCGCCAGCTATTGACCCCCCGCTGACCCCACACTGATGGGCGCCAGCCAGACGAAGCCCAATTTGAGAGCGCAGATCATGAAACCCTTCGCGATGCTTCTGGCCGGCGCCTTGGTGGCCGGCGTGGCGCCCCACGCGGCGGCCCAGACGAATGCGGCGCCCGCCGCGCCGCCGGAGACGCTCAAGGACACCAAGGCCCAATTCAGCTACGCGGTCGGCCTCAACGTCGGCGCGAACCTCAAGCGCGACGGCGTGGCTGTCGATCCGGCGATACTAGCCAGGGGCGTTGCCGATGCGATCGCCGGCGGCAAGCCGCTGCTGACCCGAGAGCAGATCACCGCGGTGCTGACCCAGGTCAAGGCCGACGTCCAGGCGCGGCACGATCAGCAGGCCGTCCAGGCGGCAGAGGCCAACAAGACCGAAGGTGCGGCGTTTTTGAAGGCGAACGCCGCCAAGCCGGGCGTGATCAGCCTGCCCAGCGGCCTGCAGTACGAAGTCATGACGGCCGGCAAGGGTCCCAAGCCAAAGCTCGATGACACCGTGCTCTGCAACTATCGCGGCACCGTGATCAGCGGCATCGAGTTCGATAGTTCATACGGGCGGGGCGAACCGGCCAAATTCAGTGTGAGCGGCGTGATCAAGGGCTGGACCGAGGCCCTCCAACTCATGCCGGTCGGATCGAAGTGGCGGTTGTTCGTGCCCCCCGGCCTGGCCTACGGCGAAGCCGGAGCCAGCGATCAGATCGGCCCGAACAGCACCTTGATCTTCGAAGTCGAGCTGATCTCGATCCAGCCCAAAGGCTGATTGCGTTCAACGCGGCAGGCGACTCCCGGCGATTGATCCGACTTATGAAGCCTTGACCTAAAGTAACTATTGCGACTAATTCGCATTAGCGGCCACATCTGGGGCCGGACATTACCTTCGGGCATGAGGCGTGATGAAAACCGAATTCATGCTGCTGGGTCTGGTGGCGCTCGCCGTGCCAGCCGGGGTCCATGCGACGACCTATCTGAGCGTCCAGCAGGTCCAGGCGCTGATGTTTCCGGGCGAGGCGCTGAAGCCCGACCCTCGTGTGCTGAATGATTCGCAGATCGCCGCCATCCGCAAGGATTCCGGCGAGGCGCCGCTGAGCCGCGAACTGAAGGCCTGGCGCGCGACGGGCGGTGGCTGGCTGATGGTCGATGAGGTGGTCGGCAAGCACGAATTCATCACCCTGGCCGTGGGGCTCGACGCGGCCGGCGCCGTCAAGGCTGTCGAGATCATGGACTATCGGGAAGCCTATGGCGGGCAGGTCCGCGGCGGCGCGTGGCGCGGGCAATTCACCGGCAAGCGGCACGGCGCGCCCTTGAGGCTCGGACGGGACATCCAGAACATCTCTGGCGCCACCCTATCGTCGAAACACGTCACCGACGGCGTGCGCCGCCTGCTCGCAACCCATGCCCTCGTCCTTGCCACCAGCGTTTCTTGAGCGGGCCAGGCCGCTGCTGGGAACGATGGTCGCGGTGCGTGTCGCGAGCGCCGACGACGCGGCGGGCCATGCCGCCATCGACGCCGCGTTCCACGAAATCGCCGAGGTGCATCGGCTGATGAGCTTCCACGACGCGGACAGCGACCTATCGCGCCTCAATCGGCTTGGCGCGATGAAGACGGTGCGCCTGGATCCGCGAACGGCCGAGGTCCTGGCGCTGGCTCTGGAGCTGGCCGAACAGTCGCAGGGGGCCTTTGATCCGTGTGTGGGCGCCCGCGCCGTCGCCGATGGCGACCTGCCGCCACCACCCGGCGCGTCGGCGGTCGACCCGATGGGAGCCTGGCGCGACGTTCGTCTGAATGGATGCGAAGCCCACCTCACGCGGCCGGTCTGGCTGGACTTCGGGGGAATCGCCAAGGGCTACGCCGTCGATCGCGCAATAGAGCAGCTGCGCGCCCGAGGCATCGACCAGGTCTGCGTCAATGCCGGCGGCGATCTTCGGGTGCTCGGCGGCGGGAGCGAATTGGTGCGGCTGCGGGCCGGCGCCGCCGACACCCTGCCCGTGGTCAAGATCGCGGATGGAGCCCTGGCGTCCAGCCGTGGCGGTGATGCCGCCATGGCGAGCCACTACGATGGCGCCGCCGGCGAACGGATTTCATCGAGGCGATTTGCCTGCGTCGCGGCGCCGACCTGCGTGGTCGCCGACGCTCTGACCAAGGTGGTGCTGGCGCGCGGCGCGGCGGCAGGCCCACTCCTGGTTCGCTACGGGGCCAAGGCATGGACCTTCGATGACGAACACGGCTGGCGCTCGATCGGCGCGGGGTCGTGAATCGACGCAAAAACGCCGTTTCGGCCGCGCGGCTCGGCGCCCGGCGCCGCCTGCTGGTCAATATCACCGGCCTCGGCGTGTGGGGTTCGGGCGTGCTGTGGTTGGTGTTCCATTATTTCCTGGTTCGACCCGGACAATTCGGCCCGGAACGCAGCCCATTGGAGCCCTGGTGGCTCAAATTGCATGGCGCTTTCGCCTTCCTGGCGCTGTGGACCGGAGGTCTGCTCTGGGGCCTGCACGTCGTGCATGGCTGGAAAATGCATCGGCGGCGCTGGTCGGGATCGCTGCTGTTCGGCCTGTTCCTGCTGCTGACCGCCAGCGGCTATTTGCTCTACTACGCCGGCGACGAGCAGCCGAGGGCGGTGATTTCCCTGGCCCATTGGGTGGTCGGCCTGGCCCTGCCATGGCTCTATCTCGCCCATCGACTGGCCAGATTGCCCGAGGCCTAGGCCTAGGCCTAGGCGATACGAGAACTGAGTTTCAGTCCGTATTGCTAATAAGAATCATTTGCATAATAGTCACGCTTCATCAAAGCGAGAAGCCATGGCCGGACATCGACAGAAGCTTGCATGTTTCGCAGCGGCCGTAGCCATCCTGGCGCCGTTGTCGGCGCTGGCCGACGAAGCGACCCTGAACGCAGAAGTGTCATTGCTGAAAGCTCAGCTCGCCGCGCAGTCCGCCCGCATCGAGCGTCTGGAGGCGATCCTGGCCAA
>JAYTXV010000434.1:0-1914 GCA_043742805.1 Caulobacteraceae bacterium
GCGGCGATCGCGCGCGACCGGCCGACGATAACCCTGGGCGCGGCGATCTATGACATGCCGGGGCTCACCCACCAGAACGGTCTCGACATGTTCTGGACCCATCCGGAAAATCCTGAGTCCTGCCTCTACGAGGCGTTCCGCCGGATGGTAATGGCGGGAACTCAGATCAACGGCGCCTTCGAAAGCCGCCAGGGCGCTGATCTCGCGATGCCCGAACTGGTGCGGCGAATGCTTTCCGCCTGACCCTCAGGGACCGCCCCCGTCGGGCGCGGGGTCAGCCTGGCGGAAGGCCCATCGCCCGGGCTACGACCGCGAAGTGCCGTTCCCAAGTGTAACTCAGCGCGGGAGTCCGCATGGCGGGAGAGGTCAACGCCGCTTCTAGCGCCGCCAGCCAGCCTGATCCATCGAGGGGGTCGATCAGCGTGGCGCCCAGGGCCAGTTCGCGGTGAACCGCGATGTCGGAGGCGATCACGGGCGTTCCCAGGGCCCGAGCCTCCGCCGCCGGCAGGTCGAACCCCTCCGTGAACGACGGAGCCAGCAGCGCCGTGGCGCCTGCGATCAGGCGTGCCAGATTCGCATCGCCAAGGTTGTCGACTTCATGCACCCAGCGGCGAATGGGTGGGGATCGCTGGAGATGGTCGATGACAGATTCGTTTTCCCAACCGCGTCGCCCCACCAGGACCAGCCTGGGACAGGCCTCGCCCAGACGCTCCGCCAAGCGCCGCCAGAGGGTCAGGAGAAAAGCGAGATTCTTGCGGGGCTCGATGGTGCCGACGCAAACAAAATAGGGATTCACCGCCAGGCCGTCCGTCCGGGGGGCCAGAAACTCCGGCTCCAGGCCCAGTGGCGCCACGCAAACGGCGGGCAAAGGCAGAGTCTCGTCCCGCGCGAAGTCCCCCAGGTCGCGCGCCGTGGTGTTGGAATTGGCGATGATCAGGGACGCATGCGCCAAGGTCGCCCGTAGTCGGGTTCGGTGCCAGCCCTCGGCGCCCGGGCCGCAGAACTCCGGATGGGTGATCGGAATGATGTCGTGGATCATCACCACGCTTTTCGTGCCCCGGGCTTCCAAGCGTCGCAGTAAGCCCGGCTGCTCGAGGCCGAAGTGGCTGACATTCATATAGATCCCGCCGTCGGGCGCGGTTCTCGGCCGCCAATGCCCCAGGGCGTCCATTCCGGCGCCGACATATCGCCCGAGCGCCGTGGCGGCCGGTAGACTTCGCGCGCGCGCGCGAAGAGTATCGCCGCCGGCCGCCGGCGCCGCGAGCGCCTTGGCGAGCCTCGGCCAATCGTCATCGCCGACGGTTTCGCTGGTTGCCGGGCGTAGCAGATGGTGCAGGCGACGGGGCGCGAGCGTGGCGGGCCGCCCGCCCAGCGACCAGATGGGGATGATCTGGACATCGGAGCGGGCGACCAGCCAGCGCCCATAGGCGAGAGTCACCCGGTCAATGCCTGTTGGAGCGCCGGACCGGCCGCGGAGGAACAGGCGCGTGGCGTCGAACAGGACGGTGATCATTGTTCCGCCTTCAGCCGACGGACGCGTAGAGTTCGGCTAGCCGGGCCTGATAGGCCGAGGGGCTGAACCGTTCGGCCCGTTTCACCCCGCGCGCGATCAGGTCGGCCCGCAGATCTTCATCGCCGTCGAGGCGGCGGATCGCCTCCCGGATCGCCCCGGTGTCATAGGGGTCAACCAGGATCGCCGCGTCGCCGGCGACCTCCGGCAGGGAGCCCGCCGTCGAGGCGAGCACTGGGGTTCGCAGCAGCATCGACTCGAGGACCGGCAGGCCAAAGCCCTCATAGAGCGAGGGCAGGAGCGTAGCCTTGGCTCCCCGGATCAGGCTTACCAGCAGAGCGAAGGGGAGATAGTCGTAACGCCGGATGCGGTCGGCCTGTCTCAACACCCCATCGCGCAGAACC
>JAYTXV010000435.1:0-14983 GCA_043742805.1 Caulobacteraceae bacterium
AGGGGTGTCTTAGTCGTTGTTCTTTAGGCGCATGGGCCGCGCCGCAGCTTTGTTCGATTATCCTTCCGAGCCCCGCAAAGGGCGATTGATTGGCGAAAAATCGACAAAGCTCGCCCTATTTCAGCGTAACCGCTAGTCAGACGCGAAAACGCCAGCTAAATCCGTTTCCATCAACAGTTTCGGAACGGTCCCATGCCGCGTGGCACAGTCAAATTCTTCAACGGCGCCAAGGGCTTTGGCTTTATCGCGCCGGACGACGGCGGTACCGACGTCTTCGTGCACATTTCCGCGCTAGAGCGATCCGGCGTCGGCGGCCTAAATGAAGGCGATCAGGTCAACTTCGAACTCGAACAGGATCGCCGTTCCGGCAAACTGGCCGCGGTAGATCTCCAGGTCACGGGCTCGTCAGGTCCCGCGCCTCGCGCCCCCCGGGCTGGCGGCGCCGGTGGTGGAGCGCCGCGCGGCTTCGGCGGCGGTGGCGGTAGCGGCGATCGGGATTCGTTCCAACGTCGCCCGAGCCCGAGCCCTGGCGGTGGCGGTGGCGGTGGCGCGCGTGATCCGGCCGGGGCCGGTTCGGGCGTGGTCAAGTGGTTCAACACCACCAAGGGCTTCGGCTTTATCCAGCCCAGCGACGGGGGCGCGGACGTTTTTGTCCACATCTCCGACGTTGAGAAAGCTGGGCTTTCTCGGCTGGCTGATGGCCAAGCGGTTTCCTACGATCTTGAGTCGGATCGCCGCACCGGCAAGACCTCGGCAACGAATCTCCGGGTCGAGAGCTAGCTCTTCGACCCGCTACAGCAATGTGGTCTGCCACGCGGACGGGGGGGGGGGCGCCCGGCTGGGTGTCAGCTATTTAGTAGCCGACGGCTGGTCCCGCGTCTGGAAAACGGGGCCACCTATGTAGGATACATAGACCTTTCTTTGGCTCATCGCCACGTAGACACGGTGCGCTTTGAAGAAGTCGGCGCCCAACAGCATGTCAGGGTTGATTGCGATTTTCTCGGGGATAATCGATCCGACGTGGGTTTCCGTGTTAGCTGAAAATATATCGGAAAATTTAAGTCTAGCGTTCTTTATCGTCTCGTCGCCAAACGAAAAGCTTGGAAATAGGCCCACGTAGGTCTGAAATGACTGTAGCGACGGTTCAATCGGGCCGTTGGCCACGACTCCGGGCGACGTCGCCTTGAGACCCGCTCGTTCAGCCGCCGGCGTCGTCAGGATTGAGGTGGATGCACCGGTATCCATCTGTGCGGTAAGGCGCTGACCATTTACCTTTACGCCCACCATGATTTTCCTACTATTGGAGGGGCCCAGCATCGGCGTGACCGAATAGGTGCCGCCCCAGTAGATAACCTCAGAGCCATTACAATTTTCCGGTTTAAAGAAGCGTATTTTCTTGGCGGCGAGATCGAATTCGACATCGTCTTGAAGCAGGAAGTAGGCCCCCAGAAGCCCTTGGGCGTCACTCGAATGAAAACCGCCGACGACAGCCACTTCGATATTTTTTTGCATTAAATTAGCAAGCTTGAATTCTTTGACATTCGCCATTCCTGACGATTCTTTTCCTGTAGCTCCATAGAAATCGACGCCTTCAAGTGATTTGACGGTGAGGCCCAACGCCTTGGCGTCTCTCTGAAACAAGAGAGTCAATTCGGATCCAGTATCGACGACGAGGTGAACCGGCCGACCATTGACCTGGGCCTCGACGGTCAGGGCGCCGTTTTGGGTTTGAACATCAATCGTCCCGACACCTCGCAGGAGGCATCCCGCTGGGGCGGCGAACGAGGACGGCCCGTAAAGTACCGTCAGGGCGGCGATCACCGGCGCGATACGCCTTGTTCGCATTTCTGGACTCCGACTCGCCTAAGCCAAACTATGTGTCCACGACCCTCGCGAACTCCTAAGTCAGCCCACGTAACCTCTTAACGGCGTCAAGCGAAGCCGTCCGTGAACCTGATGTTACCCGCCTCTAGGCCTTTCACGACCACTTCCAATCCGCCGGACTTGATCATCCATTCCAACCGATGATCGCGATATTCGCGCTTAAAGAGGCCCTGGGCGACCAACTCGGGCACGTTCGAGGAGCCTTTGTCGAAGGCTAGCGCCTCGTTCAGCGTCGCGCCGACAGCGGGGCGCTCCATCGCTCGCGCGAACCAAGCCGACAAGGTCGAGCCCTCGGCCGGTCGATTGCCCATACTGATCGAGGCGCCGACATAAGGTGCCACCGACAGATCGCCCCAGCCGAAGGCGGCGCCATTGAACCACGGAGCGTCGCCGAGTTTGCCGGCAAGCCAGCTGTAATAGTCCTGAGTCTGGCGGGCGGCGTTGGCCAGCAGGGTGTTGGCGAGTTCGCCGGTGGCGCGCTGGAACCAGCCGACTTCACCCAGCCCCCAGTTGATCGCCTCGAAATGAGTGTCCATCACCTCTTCGATCATCCTGACCCTGGCCCGGTCGCCCGGCGACGATGGCAGCAGCGAAGGTGTCGGCCATTTGTCCTCGATATACTCGAGGATGATGGTCGAATCGAAGATCTCGACATCTCCGTCGATCAGCACCGGCACCTCGGCGCGGGGATTGGCCCGCACGAAGTCGCCGCCCGCGCCGCCGGAGCCCATACCGCCGGGCAGGGCCACATCGAAGGCCACACCCTTTTCGCGCAGGGCGATCTTCACCTTCTGGGCGTAGGGCGAAAGCGGATGTTCATAGATCGTGACTATGGCTTGGCGTCCTTGTTCAGGCTTCGTTACCGAAGATGATGGTGCCGGAGGCGGCGAACATGCCCCCGACCCCGTGACTCACGGCAATCCTGGCCCCTGGAACCTGGGCCGGCGCTACGCCGCGCATCTGGCGCACGCTTTCTTGAAGAGCGTACATGCCGTACATACCCGAGTGCATGTAGGACAGGCCGCCGCCGTTGGTGTTCAGCGGCAGCTTGCCTCCCGGGGCGGTGTTGCGATCGGCGATGAAGCCCGCCGCTTCGCCCGGTTTGCAGAAACCCAGATCCTCCAGGCCGTAGAGCGGCAGGTGGGCGAAGGCATCATAGATCATCAGGTGATCGACATCGGCGTGACTGATTCCAGCCTCGTCGAAGGCCTTCTTACCTGAGACGCGGAAGGCCTTGGAGCTGGTGAAGTCCTCCATTTGGCTGACCAGGGGCGTCTCGACACTCTCGCCAGTGCCGAGGATATAGACCGGCTTGGTGGGAAAGTCTTTGGCGCGCTCGGCGCTGGTCAAGATCAGGGCGCCGCCGCCGTCAGTTACCAGGCAGCACATCAGCATCCGGAACGGCCAGGCGATCATTGGCGAGTTCAGAACATCGTCGACCGTGATCGGGGTCCTGAAGCTGGCTCGCGGGTTCATGGCCGCCCATTCGCGCTGGATCACCGCGACCATGGCGAGGTCCGTTTCGGTATAGCCGCGAGCTTTGAGGTAACGCATCACGGGAATGGTGAACATCGTTGGTGGCGAGGTGACGCCGAAGGGCATTTCGAACTGGCCCATCAGGCTGGCGGGCGCGCGTCCAAAGCCGCCGCCGCCACCGACACGCGAGCGCCCGCTTTCACCGTGGGTGATCAGCACCGTCTTGCAAAGGCCCTCGTTGATCGCCGCTGCCGCGTGGCGAACGTGCAGCATAAACGAACAACCGCCCACCTGCGTCCCGTCAGCCCAGGTCGGGGTGATGCCCAGGTAGTGGGCGATATTGGTGGGGCTTTCACCGGCGGTGGCGACGCCGTCGATATCCTTGGCGGTTAGGCCGCAATCGGCCATGGCGTTGAGGGCGGCGTCGGCGTGCAGGCCAATCACCGACATGTCCGGAATCTTACCCATGCGGGTGGTTTCAGCGGCGCCGACCACGGCGATTGTACGAGGCTTCATGGCCGTCAGGCTCCCGCGGGCTTGAACAAGGGAAGGGCCATGGCGCCGAAGGTCTCGAAGGTCACCTCCACCGGCATGTCGAGTTGGAGCGCCTCGGGTGTCTGGGGACACCCGACAATGTTGGTCATCATCGTCGGGCCTTCTTCCAGTTTCACCACGGCAATGGAGTGGGGCTCGGTCCCCATGTCAGGTCGCGGGCGGTGATTGATCACAAAGCTCCACAAGACGCCCTTGCCGCTGGCGGCATAGACCTCGACCGATCGCGAGCCACAGGCCGGGCAGAACGGCCGAGGCGGGAAGTAAGTCTGGGCGCAGGCGGAGCAGCGTTGCAGGCGCAGTTCGCCGACCTTGCAGCCATCCCAGAAGTGTTGAGTCTCCGGCGTCGGTTGGGGCAGGGCTCTATCCATGAACGCGGGTTTCCTCGAGAGAGTTGTTTTGCTGATGTCTCGAACCCATTCCGGACAGAAAGGCAAGAGGGCGCCCCTTTCGGTTGCGACGCCCTTGCTGTTAGGATCCCGAAAAGCGTCGGATCTTAAACCGGCCGCGGGTGAGGGACAGCAAATGAGGCCAGGGTGATGGCGTCTGACTGGTGGCGCGGCGCGGTGATCTATCAAATCTATCCGCGCAGCTTCCTCGACACCAACGGCGACGGTGTCGGCGATCTTCGCGGGGTGCTGGAAAAGCTGGACTATGTGGCCAGCCTTGGGGTTGATGGCGTCTGGCTTTCGCCGTTCTTCCGTTCGCCGATGAAGGATTTTGGTTACGACGTCAGCGACTATCGCGATGTCGATCCGCTCTTCGGCTCCCTGGCGGATTTCGACGCGGTTCTGGCCGGCGCCCACGCGCGTGGGCTGAAGGTGATCATCGACCAGGTCTGGTCGCACACCTCCAATCTCCACCCCTGGTTCGTGGAAAGCGCGACGTCCCGCGACAACCCAAAGGCTGACTGGTACGTCTGGGCCGACGCTAAACCCGACGGAACGCCGCCCAACAATTGGCAGGCCACCTTCGGCGGACCCTCGTGGACATGGAGCCCACGCCGGCGACAGTACTATTTGCACGACTTTCTGAGCGAGCAGCCGGACCTCAACTATTGGAACCCTGCGGTCCAGGACGCCATCTTGGAAGTGGCGCGTTTCTGGCTCGACCGTGGCGTCGACGGGTTCCGTCTTGATGTGATCAACCACGTCTTTCACGACCGCGAACTAAGGGATAATCCCGCCTCTGGTCGCGCCGACACCCCGGCCACGACCACCCAATTCCAGCATCATCTTTGGGACAAGTCGCGGCCGGAGGCCTTGCCGTTTCTTGGCCGCCTGCGCGCGGTCGTGGATGGCTATGACGACCGGATGATGGTCGGCGAGGTGTTCGACGAAGCGGCGCTCGAAAGGCAACAGGACTACACCACGCCACCTGACCGCCTGCATACGGCCTACAGCTTCTTTCTGCTTGAGGCTCCCGAGGCTACGCCGGCTCTGTTCGAGGAGGCGTTGAACTCATGGGCTCGGGCCGCCGGCTGGCCTTCCTGGTCCCTGGGTAATCATGACGTGGAACGCCTCGCCACCCGGCTCGGGCGTTCGGGTGATGCCCGGCATGTGAACGTCTTGATGGCGGTGCTACTGTGCCTGAGGGGCACGATCTTTCTTTATCAAGGCGAGGAGCTGGGCCTGCCCCAGGCCCACGTCCCGTTCGAGCGCCTGAGGGACCCTTTCGCCATCGCGGCCTATACCGGCGGCGCGGGGCGGGACGGCGCGCGCACCCCGATGCCCTGGACCGCCGACGGTCCTTCCGCCGGCTTCTCGGCGTCGGCCGACACATGGTTACCGGTGGATCCCGCCCATCGGCTTCTGGCCGTGAATCGCCAGGAAAGTGACCCCACCTCCACTCTATCCTTTGTCCGCCGGATCATCGCCCTGCGGCGTGATCACAAGGTCCTGCGCGAGGGTGGCGCGGCCCCGCGGGGCATGGCTCCCGGCGTTCTGGGTTTCGAGCGCCATGCCGCAGACGAACGCCTACTGTGTCTTTTCGAATTGGCCGGGCGGTCGGCCGCAGTCAAGATTGAACCCGGCGCCGAAGTCCTTCTCCGGTTGACCGACCATATCAAAATCGACGCGGGCCGGATCACCCTGCCACCCTTTGGTTGCGTCATCCTTCATCTGCCTCCCGCAGCCCACCAATGATCCAGGAAACCCAGTGATCGAAGCCGTCGCGATCGTCGCTCTCGCGCCGGAAAATGCAACAGCGTAGCTGTCCGAGGACTGTCTGGACGCTCCTGCGTGATGGCCTGCCGCACGATGTTCTCGATCTTAGGCCCGTTGCTGATGCTGGTTCTGGGCTGTGGCATGTTCCTCGGTGGCCCGATTGGCCTGCGTCACGCCCAGGGCTATGCGCCTTGGCGCCCCAAGACCATACCGCTCTGCACCGCAGGCAAATCTTGCAACTGGGGGAGGTCTTCAGGAACCCGTCATTCCTGGTGCTGTTCGTCCAGCGGATCAGTTACGCGCAGATTCTGTCGATCACCCCAGCGCTGTTCGCTGGGCTGTTCGGAGCGCGCCGCGAAGGCCTGTATTCCGTCGGCCTGAGCTTCGCCGCCAGGGTTGCCGTGGGGACCCAACTGACGCCGGTGATCATCAGCAATCTGGCCTGAGCGGCCGGCCCGACCGCTGCGGCGATTTCCCTTTTGGCCACCGCCACCCCGTTGTTCTGAAGCATCGGCGCCAAGCGGCATGCCCAGAGCGCCGAGGTTCCGCGTGCCCGTAAATCAACCGCGACCTTATTGTCAGAACGAGGTTCGATCACCCGATCGTCGCCATTGCCCTTTGATCCTGTTGACAGATCGACCCGCCCCGCCCAGTCACAGCGCTCGTTTCGACCTCCCGTAAGGCCGCCCGCGCAATGGTTTCCCGATCGCCCCGGCCTGGGGCCAATGACACGCTCGATGTCATCGCCGATCTGGACCGCAAGGTGCACTGGTTGTCGGCTTGGACGATCCACAACGCCAATCACCTGCGCTCGAGCCATGACGGTTTGAAGGTCGGCGGTCACCAGGCATCGTCGGCCTCCCTGGCGACGATCATGTCCGCCCTCTACTTCTCGGTGCTGAAGCCTGAAGACAAGGTGGCGGTGAAGCCTCACGCCAGCCCGGTCTTTCATGCGATCCAATATCTTTATGGGCGCCAAAGCCTGGAGCAACTTCAGGCGTTCCGGGCTTTCGGCGGCGCCCAGTCCTATCCCTCGCGCACTAAAGACAAGGATGACGTCGATTTCTCCACCGGTTCGGTGGGGCTTGGCGTGGCCATGACCGCCTTCGCCTCGATCGCCCAGGACTATCTCCAGGCCCATGGGCGGTTGGCGCCGGAGCGGACAGGGCGGATGATATCGCTGCTCGGCGATGCCGAGTTGGACGAGGGCAACATCTATGAGTGCGTGATCGAAGGCGCCAAGCATGATCTGCGCAATTGCTGGTGGGTGGTCGATTATAATCGCCAGAGCCTTGACGCGACGACCTCGGAGCGGATGTTCCTGCGCTTCACCGAGATATTCAGCGCCGTCGGCTGGGACGTGATCATGCTGAAATACGGCCGCAAGTTGGAGGCGGCGTTCGCTCAGCCGGGCGGCGCCGCGCTCAAGACGTGGTTCGACGACTGCCCCAACGACCTATACGCGGCCCTGAGTTTCCAGGGCGGCGGCGCCTGGAGGACCCGGATTCTGGCCGACCTTGGCGGCGCGCCTGAGGTCGGGGCGCTCATTGGTCTGTATGACGACAAGGCGCTGGCCGAACTGATGACCAATCTGGCGGGCCACGATCTGGGCCTGTTGCTGGATGCTTTCCATGCCGAACGTGACACCAAGCCTAAATTCTTCATCATCTACACCATCAAAGGTTTTGGCCTGCCTTTTCAGGGCCACAAGGATAACCATTCGGGCTTGATGACCCCAAGCCAAATGGGAACCTTTCAAAGCCGTATGGGGGTGCCGGTCGGCGAGGAATGGTCGCCATGGAGCGGGTTGCCCCGGCCGGCGGACGACTATCGGACCTTTTTGAACGCCACGCCTTTTGCCGCCCGCCAACCGCCGTCGCCCGCCGCCAGGGTCGCCGTTCCCGATCGGGCTGCGTTTCCCTCCCCGCGGGGGCGCCAATCAACCCAGGTGGCGTTTGGCAAGATTCTCAACGACTTGGCCCGGATGGGCGGCGATCTGGCTGACGCCATCGTCACCACTTCGCCTGACGTCACCGTCTCCACCAATCTTGGCGGGTGGGTCAATCAGCGGGGTCTGTTCGCCCGGAACCCAAGGGGCGATCAGTTCCGGGATTCCAGCATCGCCTCGCCTCAGCGATGGATCATGGGGCCAAGCGGGCAGCACATCGAGCTTGGCATCGCCGAGAACAACCTTTTCTTGTTGTTGGGGGCGCTTGGCCTGAGCGGCGATCTTCACGGTCAACGGGTCATCCCGATCGGCACACTGTACGATCCGTTCATCAATCGCGGCCTCGACGCCCTAAACTATGCTTGTTATCAGGATGCCCGTTTTCTGCTGGTGGCCACGCCGTCCGGTCTGACGCTCGCTCCCGAGGGTGGCGCGCATCAGTCGATCCACACGCCTCTGATCGGCATAGCCCAGCCCGGGCTCAGCTATTTCGAACCGGCGTTCGTGGATGAGTTGCGTGAAATCATGCGCTGGTCATTTGACCACCTCCAGGAACCGGATGGGGGATCGGTCTATCTTCGTCTCTCGACCCGCGCGCTGGATCAGCCCGATCGTCTCGTCGACGACCGCTGGATCAGTGACGTGATGGAGGGTGCTTACTGGCAGGTAGAGCCGAAGCCGGGGGCGCGTCTCGCCGTGGTCTATACCGGCGCGGTGGCTCCGGAGGCGCGGGAAGCGTTTGGCCTGATTCGCGAGGATGACCCCGCCGCCGGCCTTTTGGCGGTCCCCAGCCCGGATCGCCTGCACCAAGGCTGGTCGAGAGCCAACGTCGCCGGCCGGCCCTCTCACGCGGCTCGTCTTCTGGCAGGCATGAGCCGTGACGCCGGATTGGTCACTATCATCGATGGTCCGCCCGCGACGCTTTCATGGTTGGGCGGCGTGCTCGGTCATCGCGTCGCGGCGCTCGGTTTGGAGCGATTCGGTCAATCCGGCGGGATTCAGGATCTCTACCGCGCCTATCGACTGGACGCCGAGGCCATCCTCGACGCTGCGGCTTCGTTACTGATCGGTGATTAGGCGGCATAGGGACGTTTTTTGCCTATATCGCATCTTGGCTTTGATGGATAAAGCGCCATTGTCGGTTGCGCGGATCGCCGGATCGGCGCGCAATCCACTAAGGGAGGTTATAGACAACAATGACGGAAGTCGCCGCCAAGAAGCCCAATGGCCTGCAAAAGGTTCTGAAGCCCTCCGCCGCCCTAGCCGGTGTCGTGGGTTCAACGCCGCTGTCTCGCGGGGAAGTGGTTTCGAAAATGTGGGCCTATATCAAGGAACACAACCTGCAGAACCCCGCAAACAAGCGGGAGATCGTGTCGGACGCCAAGCTCCGCCCGATTTTCGATGGCAAGGACGCCGTCGATATGTTC
Source organism: Caulobacteraceae bacterium (assembly GCA_043742805.1). Lineage (GTDB taxonomy): Bacteria > Pseudomonadota > Alphaproteobacteria > Caulobacterales > Caulobacteraceae > Acaudatibacter. Next base: position 9,453 of record JAYTXV010000435.1, read on the forward strand.
GAAATGAACAAGCACCTGGCCAAGCACCTCAGCTGAGCCCAACGGACCCCTCCGGGCAAACTACACTCGCGTTACCTACAGCGGATCAACCGGTGTGTTCGGTTGATCGTCGATCGCTGAAGGTCGCCCTCGTCACGGGGTCCTACAACTACATAGCGGATGGCGTCGCCTTGACGCTCAACCGCATGGTGGGGTTTCTGGAATCCCGGGGTGTCGAGGTTCTGGTCTTTGCGCCGGTTGGCAAGGTCCCCGCCTTCGCTCACAACGGCGAGGTGGTTCCAGTTTTTTCGATCGCCGCCCCAGGGCGGGGCGAATATCGCGCCGCCCTGGGGTTGTCGAAACCCGCGCGCGATCGGCTTTTGGCGTTCAAGCCCGACATCCTGCATATCGCTACCCCGGATCTGCTAGGACACGCTGCCCAGAAGCTTGGCCGGAAGATGGGCTGGCTGATCGTTGCGTCCTATCACACGCGCTTCGAGACCTATCTCAAATACTATCGTCTGGGCGGCCTCACGCCGCTCCTGACCGGAATCGTGCGAAAGTTTTATGATGCCTGCCGCGAAATCTATGTGCCATCGCCCTCGATGATCGACGTGCTGCGCGCCGACGGGGTCAAGGGCGAGCTTCGGCTCTGGCCGCGCGGGGTTGATACGGTCCGGTTCCACCCGGACAAGCGTTCCGAGGCTTGGCGCGCCGAACGTGGCGTTGGGCCGGATGAGGTGGTGATCGTCTTCGTGTCCCGGTTGGTGAAGGAAAAGCGCGTCGCCGAGGTGGCGGCCGTGCTGGCGCGGTTAAAGGCCTCCGGCGTCGCACACAGGGCCTTGTTCGTCGGCGACGGGCCTGAACGGGGATTTCTCGAACAGCAGCTCCCCGAAGCGATCTTCGAGGGTTATCTGGACGGTGGCGCCCTGGCGGTCGCCTACTCCAGTTCCGACATTTTCTTGTTTCCCAGTGACACCGAGACCTTCGGCAATGTGACGCTTGAGGCCATGGCTTCGGGACTACCGGCCGTCTGCGCCAACGCCACCGGCAGCCGATCGCTGGTAGAACCGGGCGTGACCGGATTTCTGGCCGAGGTCGGCGACGATGGGATGCTTTATGAGGCCGTGGCCAAACTTGCCACCGACCCGGCTCTCCGGCAGCGCATGGGCGGGGCGGGGCGGGCCCGCAGCCTGACCTACTCATGGGATGCGGCGATGGGTGGGCTGCTGGCCCGCTACGAGGCCCTGGCCTGGGCATGAAGGTCGCGGACGTTTCAGGCTTCTATTCCGAGACGGGCGGCGGCGTTGCCAGCTATGTGCGCCAGAAGCTCGATCATGCCGCGCGCTGGGGGCATGAGATAGTCGTTGTCGCCCCGGGATCCGAAAGCCGAACCGAACAGCGCCCTGGCGGTAAGATCGTCTGGGTGAAGAGCCCCGGGATGCCTTTCGACGCCAACTATCACATGTTCTTGGGCGGCGAGGAGGTCTGGCGAGTGCTGGATCGGGAGGCGCCCGACGTAGTCGAGGGCTCGTCTCCGTGGCGGGGAGGCTGGCTTGCGGGGCATTGGCCAGGCAAGGCAGTCAAGTCCCTGGTCTTCCACCAGGATTTTATCGCCGGCTATCCCTACACGCTGCTTGGGGGGATCCTGTCCCCAACGGCGATCGACCGGCTATTCGGGGCTTATTGGGGTTATGCACGGCGACTGAGCGATTGTTTCGATGTCACCGTCACCGGCGGGGACTGGCTCGCTCAGCGGCTCAAGGGCTTTCACCTGCACAACCCGGTCTCGGTCCCCTTTGGCATAGAGACCGGGGTGTTCTCACCCGACAAGCGGGACGAGGCCCTGCGGCAATCCCTCCTTGCCCAGTGCGGTGTCCCGCCTACCGGCCATCTGCTGCTGGCGGTCGGTCGGCATCATCCTGAGAAACGTCTTCGGACCATAATCGACGGTTTCGCGCGCGCTCGGGCGGCGCGGCCGGATCTGGGCCTGGTGATAATCGGTGACGGCCCCATTCGCGCTTCCGTAGACACCTGGGCGCGCGCGGCGGGCAATACCCAAGTGATGGGCGCGGTTTCCGATCGTCAGCGCCTGGCTAGCCTGTTGGCCAGCGCCGATATCCTGGTGCATGGCTCGGGGGCCGAGACCTATGGGCTGGTGGTGGCCGAGGCGATTTCGTCGGGCTTGGCGGTGGTCTCGCCAGATACCGGCGGCGCCGCTGATCTGGCCCGGCGGGGTTTGTCACGCGTCTATGCCACGGGGGACGCGGACAGCTGCTCTTCGGCGATCCTGGACCTGCTGAAGGCCGTCCAATCGCCGGGTCGGCGGGTGATCATCGACCCACCCGGCAGCGCCGAGACCCACTTCGCCGCTCTTTTCGACCTTTATCAATCCCTGATTGACACCAGTGAAGCCTCGTCACGGCGCGGGGACAAGCCTTCTCTGGCGATTCTCGCGACTTCGCCCTAACCTTGGGTTTGATCGACCTTCCATGGGGCAGGGAGCGGTCGGGACAGTTGCAAGCGGGTCAGGATGAGCGCCGAATCTAAAACCCAACGCCGCGTCGCCACGACCGAGTGGACGGTGTTTCCGGAATGGTCGTCCGACTTGCTCAAGGCGCGGGTCTATGAGCGGATATTATCGGATATCATACTGGGCGAACTGCCCCCGGGCGGTCGCCTCGATGAGCTTGTTCTGGCCAACCGTTATGACGCGGGGCTGGCTGGCATCAGGGACGCTCTAGGCCGCCTAGCCCTTGAAGGCCTAGTTGTGCGACGGGCCCGGGCGGGCACCAGTGTCGCGCCACTGGACCTGCTCGAAGTGCGTCAGGCCGTGGAGGCGCGCCGGCTGATCGAACCGCACTGCGCGGCCCTGGCCGCTTCAAACGCCGGCCCCGAAGATATCGAGCGGCTGCGCGCCGCTTTCGACGGCGCGGAGGCGGCCGTTAAGACCAATGACGCCGTGGTCCTGGTGGGCATGGACCAGCGGTTCCACGAGGCCATAGCCCGCGCCAGCCGCAATGTGACCCTGGCGCGCATCCTCATCCCTCTTCAGCACAAGGCCGCGCGTTTCTGGGTCTATTCCATGGGGGCCGACACCGAGGCCCGGCGGCTGGAGGAGATCGCTCGGCACCTAGAAGTCATCGATCGTATAGCCGCGCACGACGCCGAGGGCGCCCGAATGGCCGTGCTGCGCACTCTGGGGGCCTTTGCCGACGACGCCAATCGCGCGGTCAACAGTCCGGCCGAAGCCCTGGCGCTGACGGCCCGGGGCGTCCATGGCTGATCTCCGCGGCGGCGGCGCGAAGACCTTCGGCGTCTTCCTGCCGGTGGCCAGTGGCGGCTGGATCATATCCAGAGCCACACCCAAGCTCGATGGTCTATGGCCGCAGAATCTGGCGGCGGCCCAGGCTGCCGAGGCCGCGGGCCTGGATTTCGTGATGTCGATGGGCAAATGGCGTGGTTTCGGCGGCGACACCGACCATTGGGGGACCAGCCTGGAATCCATGACCATGATGGCCGCCATCGCCCAGGCGACCTCGCGGATCAAGATCTGGGCGACTGTGCACACCCTGCTGCACAACCCGGCCGTGACGGCCAAGATGATCACCACCCTGGATCACATCAGCGGGGGCCGGGCCGGTCTCAATATCGTCGCCGGGGCCTACAAGGCCGAGTTCGACCAGATGGGCGCCTGGGACGAGAGCCTCGATCACGATGAGCGCTACCAGCTGGCCGAGGAGTGGACCACGATCGTCAAGCGCTTGTGGAGTGAGCCTAGCGTGGATTTCGAGGGTCGCTATTTTGCGATGAAGGGTTGCGTCTCCGATCCCAAGCCGTTGTCCAGACCCCGGCCTGATCTGATCTGCGCCGGCATGTCCGAGCGCGGCCTGCGGTTCGCGGTGCGAGCGGCCGACGCTTGCTTTATCGGCGGTCGCACCGCTGAAGAGCGACGCGACGCCAGCCGTCGGGCCCGGCGGATCGCCGCCGATCATGGGCTGACAACCAGGACCTACATGATGTGCACCGTGATCCAGGCCGACACCGACGCGGCGGCCGAAGCTCTGGTGACCCACTATCGCGATGGGGTCGACATGGTGGCGGTGATCGAGATGCTGCGCAGCTGGGGCGCGCCGGCCGAGCGCCTCGACAGTCTGGCGGCCAGCCAGGGCGCGTTCATGACTCAGACCGTGGCCGGGACGCCGGCGACCTGCGCCGCCGAGATCGAGGCCCTGGTGACCTATTGTGAGCTCGACGGGCTGATGCTGATCTTCGACGACTATAACGCGGGGTTGGACCGGTTCGGAGCCGAGGTGCTGCCCAACCTGCGCAAGGCCTTCGCGTGACTGCCGCGGATGGGGCCGATCTCGCCGATTGGATCGCGCCGGCGCGGGCCGCTCTGCTGATCATCGACATGCAAGTGGATTTCGCGGCGCCGGGCGGGGCGCTCGGTCGCGGTGGCCTTGACCTCTCAGGCGTCCCGAACGCGCTTGCCGCCGCCGGCCGCCTGGCGCGGGCGGCCCGGGGCGCCAATGTTCCCGTCCTATTTGTCGCTCTGCAAACTCAGGCCGAAACCGACTCACCGGCGTGGCGCGAACGCATCCGCCGCCGGGGTGGTGATCCGGACCAAGCCACGGCCCTATGTCGTCGTGAATCCCCCGGTGCAGCTTTGATCGGCCCCCTGCCGGAGCCAGGAGACACGGTGATCGCCAAGACGCGATACAGCGCCTTCTTCCAGACCGAACTGGATTTAGTTCTAAAAGCCATGGGTGTCGACACACTGGTCGTGTGCGGTTTGACCACCGAGAGCTGTGTCGACAGCACGGTCCGCGACGCCTTTCATCTCGACTATCACGTCTTCGTGGCTGGAGACGCCTGCGCGGCCTACCAGGACGACCTGCATACGGCGGCCCTGAAAAGCCTTGAACTCAACTGCGCGATCCTCGCTACGGCGGACGAGATTGTTGACGCCTGGAAGAACGAACCCCTGCCGGCGGTCCCCTAAGCCAAGGGGCTTGGCGACTTCGTCTAGGCGCCGCCATGGCAGGCAGAGGCTGGCGGCGTGTAGAGCCAGCTTTTAGAATACGCTGCACGCCAAGATCGGCGAGCCGACATTGGAGAACAATTTTTTAGCCGACGCGGTGACCAACGCCGGCATGCTGAGCACAGAGCGTCGATCGACCGAGCGCACACTCTACCATGGATGTCCAATGGTCCGAAAGATTTGAAGGTCAGGTCGATCCCGCAATGCGGTCAGGATGAAATGGCTGCGAGACCGTATCCGCCTGAGTTTCGTCATATAGCGGGAGAGTGATGGTGAATACTGTCCCATTCCCTTCGATGCTGTCGCACACAATCGCGCCCTCGTGCCGCTTAACGACGGTGTGGACGAAAGCCAGACCGAGATCGACACCCTCTGAACTGTTCAAAGCGCCGTCGGCGCTGGCGAACTTGCGAAACAGCGTGGCGACCCGCGCTGGCGCCATGCCACCCGCGGTGTCTATGATTTCACAGCTTACGGCGGGCCGGCCATACAACGCGCTGGGCGCGAG
>JAYTXV010000436.1:0-7667 GCA_043742805.1 Caulobacteraceae bacterium
CCGCCCGTCCTACGCCTCAAGCCCCGAAAAACAACCCGCCAGAGGGGTCCCTTTTGCATGCCGATAGGGGGTCCCGATTGGATGCCGATTGACAACTAGCACAACGGTACCGTGGGCACCGTGAGAGATCGGCCTAAATGTCCGCACCTAACGGCGCGGACTGAAACTCTGACCCCAGCAGTACCTGCGTTGAAATCACGCCTAACTGTCCGCACCAACCGGCGCGGACTGAAACTCAGACCCAGAGTTATTATTAACGAGTACAGTCTTCGCCTAACCGTCCGCACCCACCGGCGCGGACCAAAACCCGGTGCTGACTGACTGGAATTCTTCGTGATCTTTGCCTACCCGTCCGCCCCCTCCGGTACCGACGATCAACTCCTGCTTGCAAATTTAGAAATCCAAGCGGAAAATTTTCTGGCTGTATCAGGGCAGTCTATCCGGAACGGAGACTTCCCAATGGCATCGCAAACTCTTGTGAACTTAACCTCTAGCGGCTTTGCCGTCGCCCTTCTGACGCCGCCACTGACGGCGGCGGCAGAAATCGAAAACGCGAGGCACCTGGGCCCGCAAACCTTGGGCGTGGAGGTTACCGATGCGGGCATGGCCAGACGTTGTGGCCTGGGCAATATCGACCCGCAGCACGGCTTTGGTCATGGGAGAGAGGCATGTGCCATCGAAGCGGCACTAGCTTGGCCGGTTCCGCCGGTCGGTGCGACCCTGGTGACCCTGCGCGCTGATGCCGACGCTCTGGGGGCGATGGCGGTGCTCTCGCTTCGCGCCGCCGGTGTTAACTTCACCAAAGAGATGCAAAAACGGATCGCTCTTGTATCACGCTGTGATTCTTTTTCATTTGGCGATTGGCAGGCGTGGCGGGAAGCTCGAGGCCCCTTGCCCCGACCTGCTACGGCCCAGGACGTGACTCTTTTTCCTCCCGACTACGTGGCTCTGACCGCCGCCTTGCGCGACCCGGCCCATAGCCTGAAAGCACGCGTGGCGGTTATGATCGAATGGCTATTGCATGGCACGCTGGCAGACGGCGCTGTCGGACTGAGTGGCTATGCCGAAGCCCTCGCCTACGCCTGGAATAGTGGCGGTTTGACTGTTCATTTCGCCGACGACCCCCGCATCGTACGGCTGCGATGGTCGCGGGCCGGCGGTCTGCAACTGGGCTACAGGTTTGGTCCTGTGGTGATTGCACGGACCTACGGATTTGCGCACCGCGCGGTAGCTATCGGGCAGTTTTGCCCTGGCTACCTGGATTTGACCGGTGTTCGGGCCACTCTGTGCACGATCGAGGCAGGGTGGGGGGGATCGGCGAGTTTGTTGTGTTCTCCTCAAGGCCTCGGAACGCATTTGCCACATCGGGTCATCGAACGGGCGGTGATCGCCGCCCTGGACAAACGCGCGTCGTCTCGATCATCAAGTGGCGACGCCCAAGGCGGGAGGGCCAATTCTGCTCCAAGCGGCGTTGGCACAGTCACTGTACAAGCACAGACTTGACTATGCGCAGCAAAGACTCCCTCAAAACTCTCTCAATCGCGCACGAAGACGGCGGCACTGCTGAGCCAGAGGTGACGGACCGGCTTTGGCGCGGGGTGCTGTCTTTTTCCTCTGAGCGCGGCGTCCATGGGAGCCTTTGGAATTGCTGCGACATTCTCGACGCCCTGCGCCCCGACGAATCTCTGGCCTTTCGATTTCACGTGGGAGAGGGGGGATTGCCAGCAAGGGTGCTTGTCGGGCTTACTCACGGCCCAGAGACAAGTTTGGGGCCTACCCAACGGCTAGAAAAGATTCTGGCTGCTGGCCTTCCAGGTGTGCGGTTCGGTGCCGTGAGCCTTGCGATTCCCCCGGAACTCCAATGGCGCGCGATACGCCCGGCCGGGTTGGATTTAGAATCCGACCGAAGGGCCCTGCAAGCCACCAGACTTGTCAATATCCGGCCGGGCGAAGCTGCCGCTCCCTTGGTCGTAAATCCTGTTGTCCGCTCTTGCGACGTTGTTCGCGCCCTAAGCGCACTTTCCCACGGCACAATGGGCGCGTTGGAGATCGATTTGCGGCTAGTGGCGATTGACGCAGCGATGAGGCGCGGCTTGGCCCACCTGAAGGAACGGCTCGCAGCCCGCGCTTATCGGATGGCGGTGGACGACGCGATTGGCACCGCACTGGGCCGGCTAAGCGACGACCTGTTGCTCCGGGAAACCGCCGTCCGCCTTGAAGTGAGGATTGGCGGTGACACGCTGGTCGATGACTTCACCGCCGATCTGGTATGTTTGGCCATGTTTGGAGTTCGGGCTGATGACCGTGAATGGGGGCAACGGATTGACCTGCGAACCCTTTGGCCGGCTCACGGTCCCATACCCAACCTGCTGCCAACGACCGAGGCAATGGCCAGGACCGTTGTGCCGCCAACCCAATTCGCCGCCCCGGCCAGAGAACCCGGCGGGCTAATGATCGGCCATACCTCGCACGGTGCGCCGATCATGATCACCGCCAATGACCGCGCGCGTCACATTTACCTGATCGGTGCCACCGGCACGGGCAAGAGCACTTTGATGCTCAATATGCTGGCTCAGGATTTCGACGGGGGCCAGGGCGTGATCCTGCTCGATCCGCACGGCGACCTCGCGGATGATACGAGGAGCTTGGTGCCGGCGCGACGTCGTCACGACCTGATCTTCGCTGACGCAACGGATCCTGACGGCAGTTTCATTCTGAATATCCTCGCCGGGCAAGGCGGTGATCCTGTGCTTGAGCGAAGCCTGGTGGCCAATGCCTTCATCCGGATCGTGAGTGGCATCCTCAACACTGGAATCCCCGAGGCGTTCGGCCCCATGTTCGAACTCTATTTTCGAAATGCCCTGTTGCTGTTGATGGAGGCAGGTAGTCCTACGCCGGACCTCGCGGACTTCGAGTCGATTTTTCTCGATGATCGTGTACGCGCGGATATGCTGACGCGGTGTCATGACGCTAAGGTAAGGGAGTTCTGGCGCGGGACGGCGGTCAAGGTCACGCATGACGAAATCTCGCTGCACAATATCGCGCCCTATATCACCTGTAAGCTGGCCCAGTTTACCGGAAACCCGCAGATGCGACGGATCCTCTGTGGCGTTCAGCCAGGGCTTGATCTGGCCGGCGCAATGGATGATGGCAAAATCGTAATCCTGAAAATGAGCAAAGGCCTGATGGGCCAAAGCGACTGCGAACTGCTGTGCGCCATCGCCTGTCTGCGGATCGCCCAGGCCGGTATGGCTCGAGCAGCAAAACCCAAGGACCAGAGGCGTCCGGTACGGATTTACGTGGATGAATTCCAAAACTGCGCCGGGAACAGTCTGGGAGACATGTTGGCAGAATCACGTAAATTTGGAATTTCGCTGGTGCTTGCCAACCAGTCACTCAGCCAGGTCAACGGCGATAGCAGACGGCCCGACACCGGGGCCGCAGCCTTGGCGAACGCCGCAAACCTGATCGCCTTTCGCGTCGGGGCGCCAGATGCGGTTCGACTTGGGCCATGGTTCGCGCCGGACGTGGCTTGGAGCGATCTGACCCGTTCACCTGATTTTCATGCGGTGGCGCGCGTGCTCAATCATGGGCGCCCCGCACCGGCCGCCCTAATCCGCATGGCACCTGGGCCGTAGTAAGACGCTCTAGGGCCACGTCACGGGTAGTCCTCAACCGCTTTTCGAGTACTGTCAGTCCAACGGCAACTCGTCTCCGGATTGGCGCAATGAGCCCAAACCCAACTGGCCTTTAGGCCATGACTGACCGCCACTCCGCCAGGGCGGCGGAGCGTCTCTCCTTGTAGATTTTCCGGCTGATGAGATGGCGCTCCTGACTGAAATGGTTGTGGACTTGGGCGTGGACTGAGGCGAATTTCTGGATTGTCTTCATCCTCCGGAACCTGAGCATCGCCCGCTCTCGTCGTCGGAAGGGGAGGTGACTGTTTTCAGCGCGGTTGTTCTTCCAGCGCCCCGTTTCCTGGCGCTCGATGGCACCGATCTCCTTCAGGGCGGCTCCGTGTGAGCGCAGACCGTCGGTGACGATGGTCTTCGGCCGACCGTGGCGCTTCATCGCTTTTCTGATGAACTTCAGCGCTGCAGCCTTGTCCCGTGCCTTCGTGACATAGGATTCCAGGACCTCGCCCTCGTGGTCGACGGCGCGCCAGAGGTAATGCATCTCGCCGTTGATCTTCACGTACATCTCGTCGAGATGCCACTTCCAGTGCGTGAACTGGCGTATGTGCTTAACCCGCTTCCGGCGGATCTCTGCGGCGAACATCGGGCCGAACCGGTTCCACCATTTCCGCACCTTCTCGTGGCAGATGTCGATCCCGCGCTCGAAGAGCAGGTCCTCGACGTTTCGCAGCGATAGCGGGTAGCGGACATAAATCATGACGACGAGCCGGATTACATCCGGCGAGCTGTCAAAATAGCGAAACGGGTTCTTCGGCAGGGTCATGCTCGGCGGTTACCGGTTACCCGTTAGCACCTCGTGAAGTTTGGGCTGACAACACCACCCGTTTGGCCTCCGACGCAGCCTCGGCTTGCTTACGTTCAGCCTCTGCTTCCGCCTTTTGGGCCGCTTGATCCGCTGCCCATTCCATCGACCCGGGTGCGTAATACATCTGCGGTTCTGGCGGGCCTTGCCGTGCCGCGTGCTCGCGGATGTCGCGTCTGGCCATTTCCAGGTAAGCGGCACCTTTAATCGGTGTCAGAAAGGCGTTGAAGGCGCGCGCGGTGCTATCGGCGTCATCGTCATGTCCCTTGCCCGGCATAGCCGGCGGGAAAGCCTCCAGCGCCTTGAACCACGCCTCGTTCCAGTCGCCGCGAAGCACATCGACATTGCCCCCCTGCGCCTGGGCGGAGAAGGGGTTGAAGCGGGTTACCTTGTCACCGGTCTCGGGCGAGGCGCGGACGTTATAGCCCGCCAGCGCCAGGATCTGAGCCGCCGCCTGCGACTTGCCCGCAGCACCAGGATCCTGCGGGATCGACTGGAGAACCAAGTCGCCGTCCGTGATGGCGATCCGCTTGAGATGACGCTCAACGCCGGCGGGGCCCTCCATCACATTGGTGTTGTGCAAGACCACATAGCGCCCGCTTGGCGTGCGGCCGATTTTGGTGGACGATGTGCTATCGGGATCGTTGGAGCCGGTCTTGGGCGTAGCGGCAAAGTCCCAGCCGCGGATGATCTCAAGGTCACTTGGCGGGACATCGATCATGGTCACCCATTCACGCTGGAAGAGCAGGCCCGCTGAGGCGCGGATCTTCCAATTGCCGGCGAGCAAGCGCTCGCGCTCAACAGTAGGCAGAGCCATCAAATTCGACATGTACGCTGGATCAGCGTCCATGAGGGCCTTGTTGTCTGATAGCTTAGCCGGAATGAAGGTGGCAGATTTTGGCACGATGGGTTGGCCATCGGGCATGCAGTGGGCTTGCAGGTCCTCAGGTCGATCGGCCCAGATCAGCTTGTCGCCCAGCCGCACGAACCAGCGCAGCACGCCGGCGCGTTCGGCAATCGGATAACCAGTCTCCTGGTCTATCCACCAGGAGATGAAGCCCGCGACCCAGCTATCGACGTCAGGGTTGCAGGTGGCGCGCACATAGGGCTTCACGCCCGACGTCGAGCGGTTGCGGCTGAGCATGTACCAGAACTGCGGCTCTAGAAAATGCGTCAGTTCATCAAAACAAATGAGCGCGATCTGCGAGCCCTGGTGGTCCAGAACGGTCTTGGCGTGTTCGAGATGGGCAAAGCTGATCGACGCCCCGCTTGGAAACCGCCACTCCAGAGTCGATTCCTTTGGCACACCCCCAGCACCGGGATAGAGTTTCATGCTCTCGTCCCATAGCCCCCCTTCGTTTCGGGCCTGAACGGTGGTGCGGCGGAAGAAGACGCAGCCAAAGTCTTTGTTGGCGACATGGCGCAGGGGCTCCAATAGGAGCGCCCAGGTTTTGCCACCGCCGGCCCCGCCGCCATAGACGGCTATGTCGGCGGGGCTGGCCATGAACGCCATCTGCGGTCCGTCGTGGGGACGGACCGCACTTGGGCTTTCAGCGGCCATTGTCGGGCAGTTGAAAGATCTGGATCGGCGTGGTGAGCATCTTGGCATCTCCAATCATCTGCTTCAGCGCTTCGTCATTATCGGACTGGCGCGCAAGCTCCACGAGCAGTTTCGTCGCCTTTGCATCGCCGGCGGCGGCCTTATTGAAGGTCTGGGTCAGGGCGGCGCGCAGCTTAGTCATCGTCCGGCGTTGACCGTTTTGGATAACAGGCACCCGCTCGCTCAAAGCCTCATAGACCTCTTGGTTCAGGGTGCGAGCGCCCTTCTTGCGTCCGGCGGGATTGCCGGACATCCCCTTCTTGAACTGGCTGTGTTTGGGGGGGTGGCGGTAGCCGACCGTCTCTTCGTGCCCCGCGCCGAGGACGCTCACGCTGCCAGCGCTCATGCCGCCACCGCCAACGACGAGTTGGCGAGCGAAGCGAACGTTTCTCCATCCTGGCGGACGGCGTCCTCGCCGGTCATGCGCTCCCAGCGGCGGATGGTCAGATCCACATAGAGCGGGTCCATCTCGATGCCGCGGCAGAGGCGTCCGACACGCTGCGCCGCCATCAAGGTCGAACCTGATCCAAGGAAGGGGTCCAGCACGATGTCTAGGCGGGCCGTCACGTCGAGCATCGCGTCGGCGATCATGGTAACGGGCTTGGGCGTCGGGTGCTGCGAGGTCAGATCTGCTTCCTCGCCACGACCAAAGCCGGCGCCGGCGGCATAGTGCCAGACATTGGTGCGGTTGCGACCGAACTTGCCAAGCTGGACATTGTTGCGGTGGCTGGCGCGACCGTGTTTGAAGATCACCACCATCTCGTGGGCGGAGCGGTAGAGCCCGCCCATGCCGCCGTTGGGCTTGGCCCAGACGCAGATATTCAGGTGGGCGTCATAAACGACCCGGCCTGCCGCGATAAGGGCGAAGAGGTGGGCCCAGTCCATACAGATGTAGTGCAGCGATCCCTCGGCGCTGGCGTCCGCCATCAGGCCGCAGACCTTAGTCAGAAAGGCGGTGAACTGCGTCTCGCTCATCTCCCCGCAGGCCATGGCGAACTCGCGGTGGCGAACCTTCCCCTTGCCGCTCACATGACCGTCGATGGGAACATTGTAGGGCGGGTCGGTGAAGATCATCGCCGCGCGCTCATCGCCCAGCAGGCGCTCATAGGAAGAGGCGTCCAGGGAATCTCCGCAGAGAACCTTGTGGCCGCCAAGACTCCACACATCGCCCATCTTGACCACCGCGGGACCTGTTGCGACGGGAGCCTCGTCAGGATCATCCTGGTGGTTGCCCATATCGAGGCCCTGGATCTTCAGGTCGATCTCGCCGACTGAGAAGCCGGTGGCATCGAGATCGAAGTCCAGGTTGATAGCGCAGAGAACCTTGAAGTGCTGGGCGAGTAGCGCTTCATCCCAAGATGACGTCTCGGTCAGGCGGTTGTCGGCGATGGCGTAGGCCCGTGCTTGATGCGCGGTGAGGTGTTCCAGCCGGATCACTGGAACCTCGGTGCGGCCAAGGTGTTTGCAAGCCATCAGACGGCCGTGGCCGGCGATAACCTTGCCTTCGGCGTCGATCAACAAGGGGGCGTTGAAGCCAAAGGCTTCGATGCTCTTGGCGATCTGGCGGACC
>JAYTXV010000437.1:0-1647 GCA_043742805.1 Caulobacteraceae bacterium
CAGCGCCACTATGCGCACGGTCCCGGGGTGGATGATCCCCTGGTGTGGTTCGAGGGCCCGACCCTGGCCGCCGCCTACGCGCGCTACCTGTACAAGGACCGGCAAGGCTCGGTGATCGCCGCGGCCGACAATGGCGGCAATGTCATCGCCTCCTACGCCTACGACACCTACGGAAACCCCAGCGCGTGGGGCGGCTCGCGCTTCCGCTACACCGGCCAGATCGCCCTGCCCGAAGCACAGCTCTACTACTACAAGGCAAGGGTGTATGATCCGGGGAGCGGGCGGTTCCTGCAGACCGATCCCGTGGGGTACACCGACAACGTCAATCTCTACACCTACGTTTGGGACGACCCGACGGATAAGACCGATCCAACAGGGCTTGCGTTTGGGATAGACGACCTTATCGGCAGCGCCGGCGGAGCGGCGGTGGGCGTCCTCGTGGAAGTCGGAAAAGACTTGGTGACCGGCGAGAAGATCACGCCGGGTGGCATTGCTGGGGCGGCCGCGGGTGGCGCTCTTCTCGGAGAGGGCGTGGTCAACGCACCGGAAACTGGCGGGTCGTCAGTGGTTGCGGCCGGAGCGGCTCGGGGCGCGGTTGTGGGATTTGTCAGCAACAACGTTCAACAAGGAGTCGACATCGCCAGCGGAAACCAAAAGGGCTACAGCGTGACGAGCGCGGCCGTCAGCACGGGTGTCGGTGCGGTCACTGGCGGTGTGCTCAGCAAAGTAGGAACCGTAAGAGTTCCCGGCGTGACGGCAGGCCGAAATAACATGGCGGCGACTGCGCAGGCGGCGCGGACCAGGATTGCGAATGGAAATGCTCAGAGTATGTCGGCCAAAACCGCACTAAAAGGGGCGGTCGGAGGACAGGTCGGCGACGCTGGCAAGACCACCGCAGGCGGTGCAATTGACGCGGCAAAGACTTGGGCCTGCAGCAACATGGGCCTGGGTTGTAAATGACCTCAGCTAAGAAGACGCAGCTTAGGCGGACGATCAGACCATACGCTGGCCAGATTATAGTCCTGTCGATCGTGACGCTTGGGGCGCTGTTTGTGTCTGTGAGCAGGGGCGTTTGGGGCCTTGTTCTCTCTATGCCGGTCGCGTGGCTGCTGTTCGGTGTCTTGGTCTTTGTCGGCCTCAGATACAGAATATCCTGGGATCAGGAGACGGTCTGTCAGCAGGCAAGTGGCGGTCCGGACGTTTGTATAAAATATGACGAGATAACCGAGATCGCGCGAGAGAAGGCCAAGATTAATGAGATGGTTGCGATGTCTAGCCCGTATAGGCGGATCGCAATATATGGTGGCCTGGGCGAAGATATTAGGCACATCAACGTCTCGCTGCGCCACTTCCGTGACGAAGACGTTCAACAATTGATGGCCTTCATACATAAACGTCGCCCCGACTTGGTCTTGCCAAAAGGGATCGCCTGAAAGCCGATCATCAGGTCGAAAGCCGGCCGCGCCGTCCAGCTCAGCTATGACGCCGATGGCAACCGGGCCAGCCTGACCTTTCCCGATCTGGCCGTCGCCACCTATGCCTTCGACGGGTACTGTCAAGGCAAACGGACAGGGCGATCGTTTTCACGTTTTGTTAGGTCGGCGGCCCCATAGATGGGAAGCTCGGCGGCCGCGTCTCCCTCGTGTT
>JAYTXV010000438.1:0-6211 GCA_043742805.1 Caulobacteraceae bacterium
ATTGGAGCGGGATCGCCGACCCGGCAGGTCAGACGGCCTATGTCACCGGCGGCGAACAGGGCGCCAAGTTCTTCCGCAAGATGGCGGGAGGCTGATCGCGCCGGAAGGGGCGGGGCGGCGAGAAATCCGCTTGCGCCCCGCCCCGCGCCCCGCCAAAGTCTGAGTTCCATAGAGCCGCCGTTCACAAGCGCGACCACTGGAGCCACATTCGAGGAAACCCAGGTCGCCATGGCGTCAGACAGCAACGCGCCGCCCTCGCGGCTTTCCCTGCCGGCCTTGCTCGGTTTTTCGCTGCCGGGGTTCACGCTTGGCGCGCTGGCGGTTTCGGTCAGCGTCTATCTGCCCCACTTCTACGCCGCCCACGTCGGGCTCAGCCTGGTGGCGGTGGGCGGGGCGTTCGGCGTCGTTCGCCTGTTCGACAGTGTGCTGGATCCAATCCTCGGCATCACCATGGATCAGTCTCGAACGCGCTTTGGCCGCTACCGGCCCTGGCTGACCGCCAGCGCTCCGGTGTTGATGCTGGGTGTCTATCTGTTGTTCGAGCCGCCGCGGATGGCGGGCATGGGCTATCTGTTCGCGTCCCTGGCGGTTTATTATGTCGGGATTTCGCTGATGACCCTGTCGCATGTGTCTTGGGCCTCAGTGATCGCCGGGCAGTATCACGAACGCTCGCGGGTGTTCGGCGCGATCCAGACCGTGGGCGTCACTGGCGCGACCCTGATCCTGATCCTGCCGATTGTGCTGGCCAAGACCGGGGGGTCCGACGGCGGGGTGTCGTCGATGGGCTGGTTCATCCTCACCGCGGCGCCCCTCGGGGTGGTGCTGGCAACCCTGCGCACGCCCGAGCCGATCGCCGCCCAGACCCATGAGGATCAGCTTGACTGGCGCGACTATTGGACGATCGTGACGCGGCCGGACGTGCTGCGCATCTTCGCCGCCGACATCTGCCTGACCTTGGGGCCGGGGTGGATGTCGGCGCTTTACCTGTTCTATTTCCATGACTCGCGCGGTTTCGGGGCCGGCGAGGCCAGCCGCCTGCTGCTGGTCTATATCGCCGCCGGCGTAGTCGGAGCCATCGCCATCAGCCGACTTGCGATGCGCATCGGCAAGCACCGCGCCCAGATCGCGGCCAGCACGGGTTATTCGCTGGGCCTGATCACCCTGACTTTGACGCCAAAGGGCGAGTTCTGGCCGGCCGCGGCGGTCATGTTCCTGCTTGGCCTGCTGGCCGGCAGTTTCTCCATGCTGGACCGGGCCATGATGGGCGACGTGGCCGACGCGATCCGGCTGGAGCAGGGCAAGCGGCGCATCGGCCTGCTGTTCGCCATGATCACCACGGCCCAGAAGGTGGCCGTGGCGCTGAGCATCCTGCTGTCGTTTGCGGTGCTCGATTGGATCGGCTATCGGGCCAAGGACGGCATCGCCAATACGCCCCAGGCGATCCATGGGCTGGAACTGGTCTATCTGATCGGGCCCGTCTTCTTCGTGATGCTCGGCGGAGCCTGCTACCTCGGCTATACGCTGGACTCCAAGCGCCACGCCGAGATCCGCGCCCAGTTGGAGGCGCGCGACGCGATGGGCGCAGGCGCGGGCGCGTCGATCCGCGATGGCTCGGGCGGCGAACACACTATTGCGATCCAGATCCCGGACCCGGCTTGATACGGGGTGACGTCCTTGACCGACCCCATCACCAAGCCGTCCGGCGCGGCGCCGACGCCCCTGGCGACCCTGGTCGCCTTTGCCCTGCCCGGAATGCCCCTGGCGGCCATAGCGCTGGTGCTGGTGGTCTATATGCCCCGGTTCTATGTCGGCCTGGGTAATGGCTTCACGGCGGTAGCCGGCGCCATCGTCACCGTGCGTTTCCTGGACATCTGGCTCGATCCGTTCCTCGGTTTCGCTATGGACAAGACCCGCACGCCGATCGGCCGCTATCGCCCGTGGCTGCTGGCCGGCGCTCCCGTCGCCATGCTGGGCCTGTATAAGCTGCTCGTGCCGCCGCACGGCGCGGGCGCCGGCTATCTGATCCTCTGGATGTTGGTCACCTACGCCGGCGCCTCAATGCTCAACCTGTCGATAGCGGCATGGGCCGCCAAGCTGGCCGGCAGCTACAATGAGCGGTCGCGGGTCTACGGCCTGACCCAGGGCCTCGCAGTGATCGGCTCCGACGGGCTGTTGCTGTTGCCGCTGTTCACGCACGGGGCGGTGATCCTGGGCAAGGCCGCCAGCATGCCGGCGGTGGCGGCCATACTGATCATCGCCCTGCCCCTCAGCGTCCTGGCCTGTTCGGTGTTCACCCCGGACAAGATCGTCACCACGGCCGGGCATGCCGGCTTCCAGTTCAAGGATTTCTGGCTCGCCATATCGAAACCCTCGATGCTGCGGGTGGTGCTGGCCGATCTGGTCCTGACCCTGGGCCCCGGCACCACCGGACCGCTTTATGTATACTTCTTTCATGACGCCAAGGGGTTTGGCATCGCCGAGGTCGGCTATCTGCTGATCTTCTATATCGGCGCCGGACTGGTCGGCGCTCCGTTCTGGGGTCGGGTGGCGCGGCGAATCGGCAAGCACCGCACCATCCAGATCGCCTGCGTCGCCTATGGCGTGGCGCAGACCACGCTGATGATCCTGCCCCGGGTCTGGCCGGGCCACGGCCTGGCCGAGACCGTGCCCACGGTGGCGGGCATGTTCGGGGTCGGCTTCTGCGCCAGCGCCTTCCTGCTGCTGATCAGGGCCATGGTCGCGGACGTGGTCGACGAGGTGCGCCTGGAAAGTGGCCGCGACCTGACCAGCCTGATGTTTTCGCTGGTCACCACCACAACCAAGATCGGCCTGGTGATCACTGTCATCGTCGTTTTTCCGATCCTCAACATGGTCGGCTACAACGGCAAGGAAGGCGCGGTGAATACGCACGGAGCCATCTTTGGCCTGGAGATGTGCTACATGTTCGCGCCGATCATCCTGGTGTTCCTCGGCGGCGCCCTGTTCTTCGGCTACAGCCTGGACGCTAAGCGCCATGGCGCGATCCGCGAGGCGCTGGAGGCGCGGGACGCGGCGCTTTCCCTGGCGGCGGCCGAGGAGTCCCTGGTCGGACTACCGCATTAGGCGGGCGCAGCCGCTGGTGGGGCGTCTCGCCCACCGCGTCGACGGCCGACATCCCCTGCTAACGCTCGAGGCGGAGCGCCACGTCGACGATCATTATGCCGATCACATTGAGGTCCTGGCCGGCCGCCAGGATCAGGACCGGTTCCTCGGACAGCGACTCCTTGAGGGCCCGGGCCGCGCCCTGGCAGGCGCCATTGATGAACTGGCCGGCCCAGAGGCTATGACCGGTATTGGCAAAACGAGCGTTCAGTTGCTCCGCTCCGGTGGCGGAATCCACCTGGTTGTCGGCGAGGTGATGCGCGTAAAGCCTGGATTGACCAGGGCCTCCTGGGTGTCAGCAGCCTGGCGGGATACTCAATCCTGGCTTTGGAGGGTCTGATCGCGCAGCCGCCGGGCCATGTCTATGAACATACGGGCGGTAGGGCTTTCCGGCGTCGTGGCGACCAGAGGACGGCCGTCGTCGGCGCCCTGGCGCAGAGCGATGTCGATCGGCGCCTCGCCCAGAAACGGAACCCCCAACCGGGCCGCCTCGGCCCGGGCGCCGCCCTGGCCGAAGATCGGAATCGGCGCGCCGGTGGCCGGGTCGGGAAAATAGGCCATGTTCTCGACCACACCCAGGATCCGCACCGGCGGGTTCATCTTCTGGAACATCGCCGAGGCGCGGCGGGCGTCGATCAGGGCGATTTCCTGGGGCGTGGAGACGATCACCACCCCATCGACATGCAGCTTCTGGACCAAGGTCAGGTGGATGTCGCCGGTGCCGGGGGGCATGTCGACCACCAGCACATCGAGCGGGTCGTCATCGGTGGCCCAGCGAACGTCCTCGATCATCTGACGCATGGCCGAAGACGCCATGGGGCCGCGCCAGATCATCGGCGAGCCCTCGTCGACCAGAAACCCCATCGACATCGCCTTTATTCCCCAAGCGTGGAGCGGATTGAGTTTGCCGTCCTCGAACACCGGCGATTCGTCCAGGCCCAACATCTTCGGTGCTGAGGGGCCATAGATATCGGCGTCGAGCAGGCCGGTATTCAGGCCCAGCCGGGCGAAGGCGCAGGCCAGATTGACCGAGACGGTGGACTTGCCCACCCCGCCCTTGCCGCTGGCCACGGCGATCACGCGATGGACGTTGGGCAGCCGGTCTCCAGGAGGCAGGCCTCGCGTGTCAGCCTTGGGATCGGGCGCCACCGAGGCGCCGCGCCGCACGCGGTTGACGCCTGGCGCGGCGGGCGCGGCGGCGGCGGTCAGCACCACCTGGGCCTTGGCGACGCCGCCGATCGACAGCAGGGCCTTTTCCGCGGCCTCGCGCACCGGGGCGTAGAGGGCCGCCTCTGAAGCTGGAACCTCAAGCATGAAGCCAGCCTTGCCCTCGCCGACGGTCAGGCCCTGGACCAGGCCGGCGCTGGAAAGTCCTTTCCCCGACTTGGGATCGACCACCCGTTCGAGGGCGGCGAGGATCGAGGATCGTGACGGCTGTATGGTCGGGTTCATCGCTGGTGGTTGCTTTGCGGCTTCGGGTCTCTCATATCCGGTCCTGGGAGCCGCTTTACAACCGGCGCGCCCGTTGTTTGACGCAGGCGCGCGCCAAGCCCCGATAGAAAGAGACGATCCCGCTCATCATGCCGTGGAACGACAATGCCAATCCGGGCCCCTGGGGCACACCGCCATCGGGGGACGACGGCAAGAAAAAAACCGAAACCCCGCCGCCCCGTATAGGCGGTCCACGCCGCCCGACCCCGCCGTCCCCCGGCGGCCCCGATTTCGAGGCTCTGATCAAACAAGCCCGCGATCGGATCATCGGTTTTTTCCGCGGCTCCGGCGGGCAAATTCCCCGGGCTCCGGTGTTCTGGGGCATCGGAGCCCTGGCCGTGCTCGCCTGGATCCTGACCGGCATTTACATCGTCCAGGCCAATCAGGCAGCGGTGATCACCCGGTTCGGCGGCTATAACCGCTCGGTCGGTCCGGGTTTGCATTTCCACCTGCCCGTGCCGATCGAGAAGGCCGAGCTGGTCTCGGTTACCAA
The DNA here is from genome assembly GCA_043742805.1 of Caulobacteraceae bacterium. Lineage (GTDB taxonomy): Bacteria > Pseudomonadota > Alphaproteobacteria > Caulobacterales > Caulobacteraceae > Acaudatibacter. The sequence continues at coordinate 5,126 of JAYTXV010000438.1, forward strand.
TCAGAACAAAACGGTGATCGGCGGCACGGCCGGCGCCGCGGCGCCCGACCAGAGCCTGATGCTGACCGGCGACGAGAATATCGTCGATCTTTCGTTCACGGTTCAGTGGCACGTGTCGGACGCGGCGCAGTATCTGTTCAAGGTGCGTGAGCCCGACGACACGGTGGCCGCCGTGGCCGAAAGCGCGATGCGCGAGGTGGTGGGGCGCAGCGCCCTGAAATCGATCCTTACCAACGGCCGGGGCGACGTGCAGAGCCAGACTGCGGTCCTGATGCAGAAAATCCTCGATCGCTATCAGGCCGGGATCAACATCGACGCGGTGCAGATCCAGAACGCCAACCCGCCCCAAGAGGTGGTGCCCGCCTATCAGGACATCGCCCGGGCCGGCCAGGACGCCCAGTCGGCGATCAACGACGCCAACACCTATCGCAACCGCGTGGTCAATGAGGCCAAAGGTGAGGCGGCCAAGATCACCCAGGCCGCCGAGGGCTATAAGGTGCAGGTGGTGCGCGAGGCCCAGGGCCAGGCGGCGCGATTCGACCAGCTCTACGCTCAGTACCGCAAGGCCCCGGCTGTCACCCGCCAGCGGCTATATCTGGAGACCATGGAGCTGGTGCTGAGTAACAACCGCAAGGTGGTGATCGACGCCAAGGGCTCGACCGCGCCGATCATCCTGCCCCCCGACGTATTCCGCGCCAACCCGCCGGCCGCGGCGCCCGCTCCCGCCCCTCAACCGCCGCCGGCCCCGGCCGCGCCGGCCGCCGCCCAACCGGACCCGAATACGCGATGAACCGCCGCCTCCCCATCCTGATTGGCCTGATCCTGCTTTTGGGCGTCGTGGCCGCCAACACCTTCTTCATCGTCGACCAGCGCCAGCAGGTGGTGGTGGTTAACCTGGGCGAGCCGGTGCGGGTGATTAATCCGCCCGGCGGCGCCGACCATCCGGGCTTGTATATGAAAGCCCCGTTCACCGAGGAGCTGGTGACGCTCGACAAGCGCAACCAGCCGATCGAGGCGCACCAGGAAGAGGTGATCTCCGCCGACCAGCAGCGACTGGTGGTCGACGCCTTCGTCCGCTACCGCATC
>JAYTXV010000439.1:0-3430 GCA_043742805.1 Caulobacteraceae bacterium
GGTCAATGTGACCCGATAGACGCCGGGCGGCGCCCAGACGCCACCGACCCGGAACTCGTTCTCCAGACCCGCCGGGGCGGCATAGCGGAGGTCCCACACCAGACGGTGGCCACCGGCCAAGTTCGAGGGCGGGATATCAGGCTTGATCCATTCGGGCGCGGAATCGATGTGAGCCAGATCGGGCGGCGTTGTGCGGTCACCGCTGCTGAACCGTCGAACCATGCCGCCGGCGGCGTCGTGAATCTCCACGACCAGCGGCCCTCTGGCATCCCTGGCCAGGGCGAAGTCGATATAAGCTCCGAAGGGCGGATTGGCCGCCATCGGCTCCTCCTTCGGCTTGGGCGTCCCGGTGAAACCGGAAGGCCGCGCCCGGATTGCCACGTTCGGCGCGAACAGGCGGGTTCCGGGAGCCGGGTTGAGGTTCAGTTGGCGCAGCGGCTCGATATCGTCGAGGATCCAGAATCCTCGGCCATGTGTGGCGATGACCAGATCATCCCCGTGGACGGTGATGTCGCGAACCGAGGTCGTCGGCAGGCCGGCCTTCAGAGGGGTCCAAACCCCTCCGTCATTGAACGAAACAAAAACGCCTCGCTCCGTCCCGGCGAACAACAACCCTGGGCGCTTGGGGTCCTCGCGCACCACATTGACGGAACTGAGCGCGCCGCTTTCGGATAGACCCGCGACGATCGGCTTCCAGGACTTTCCGCCGTCCGCCGTCCGCCAGACATAGGGAGCGAAGTCATCCAGCCGATGGCGATCGACAGCCAGATAGGCAACATCCGCGTTGAAGTGGGAGGGCTCGATCCCCGCCACTTTCGACCATGGGGTCAGGCCGGCGGGGGTGACATCTCGCCAGGTCTTACCACCATCGACCGTCCGCCAGACCAAGCCATCGTCAGTCCCTGCCCAAAGGCTATCATCGGACAAAGGCGAAGGACCGATGCTGTAGACGACCCCCTTGCGCGGGTCCTTGGAGTCCGCGTCGGTCGCCGTGGCAACATCAAGATTTCCAGGAATGCCGGGTTCGGGCCGGGTTAAATCCTGGCTGATGGGGATCCAATGATCGCCACCGTCGCGGGTGCGGAACACCCTCTGGTTGCTGAAATAGAGCGACTTGCCGTCCTTGCCGAACACCAGTGGTAGCGTCCAGGTAGCCCGGTAGCGGTCCGGAAACGCCAGGGTAGGATCGATATTGCGCACCTGGCCCGAACGCATATCCAGCTTGTCGACCCGGCCGCCGTAAATGATGTCGGGATCGTCGGGATCGGGAGCGATATTGTCACTTTCGCCGCCCGGGGTCAGTTCATGGAATTGGGTGATGTCGATGCCGTCCCAATCTCCGGTGCGGCTGGGGACATCCGCGGCCCCGGAATCCTGCTGGGCGCCATAAACCCGGTAGGGAAACCTGTTGTCCGTGGCCAGATGATAGAACTGGCCGGTAGGCTGATTGAACCAGGAACTCCAGGTCGAACCGCCATTGAGCGTGACCAGCGCACCCTGGTCGCTCCCCAGGATTCGACGGTTGGGGTCGGTAGGATCGATCCAGAGCTGGTGGAAGTCATCGCCGGTCGGATCGCCCTTCTCGGGCAGAAACGTCCTACCTCCATCGTCAGACCGCAGCATGATGGTGTTGCATACCCAGAGCTGATCGGGATTCTTGGGGTTGACGGTCAGTTGTCCGAAATACCAGCCCCTCTGCCAGATGCGTGGATCGCCGCTGACCTGGACCCAGTTCGCCCCGCCGTCCTCGGACCGGTAGAGACCGCCCCCGACCTTGGCGTCGATCAGCGCGAATAGACGCTCAGGCGCGCTTGGCGCCAGAGCCAAGCCGATCCGGCCTGGTGATCCGGGCAGGCCGTGCCCGAACACAGGTTTCCAGCTCGCGCCGCCATCGACAGACTTATAGAGTCCGCTGCCTGGCCCGCTGGACGGAGGATAGACATTCCAAGGCGGGCGCCGAGTCTGCCAGAGCGACGCATATACAGTCTTCGGGTCGCCTGGCTTATAGACTAGGTCGATGGCGCCGGTGTCGGTGTCCTTGAACAAGGTGCGGGTCCAGGTCTCGCCGCCGTCGATCGACCGGAACACGCCACGCTGGGCGTTGGGACCGTACGGATGGCCCAAAGCGGCCACCAGAACATCCTTGGGGTTGGTGGGATTAATTAGAATTCGGGAAATCTGCTGGCTATCGGCGAGTCCGCGTGCCGCCCAGGTCTTGCCGCCATCGACACTCCTGAACAGGCCAACGCCCTGGGCTATGTCTGAGCGCATATCGGTCTCGCCCGTGCCGATATAGAGCACCATAGCCGCCGAGGGCGCGACAGCGATCGCGCCAATCGAGCCCACCGGCCCGCCATCGAAAATCGGCGTCCAGGTGCGACCCGCGTCCCGGGTCTCCCAAACCCCGCCGTTCACGGCGCCGAAATAGAAATGCAGCCGGTCATCGGAAGCACCGGCCACGGCCAGAACCCGGCCACCGCGAAAAGGCCCTATCGAACGCCATTTGAGCGCCGCATACTGAGCCGGATCGATTGGCGCCGCCGCGGCCGCCCAGGATCCGCCCAGCAACAGAAAGACGCCCAAAACGCCGACCCATGATTGCATAGTGTATCCTCTGGGCGACTCACGACCATTCGCCGCGCGGCCGAGACTAACCTCCCACGACAGAAGGACAATCTTACGTTCAAAGCTCTCTGATGGCGCGGGTGACGAACAGACCGACGGCCAGGGCCGCGAGGGCCGCCGACATCCATAATACCTGACCATCCACACTGGAGCCGGCCGACAACAAATCGGTCAGGCCGCGGGCGGCGGGTAGCTGGGCAACACCCATCTTCACCAGGGTGTCGGATTGGGCGGTGAACGCCCCCAAGCGGGACAGGAGGCCGGAGCCCAACATTTGGCCGCCGCCGATCAGACCACCAACCAGGCCCAGACCGCCGATCAAAAGCCGCCTGAAGGTCCAGCCCCGTTCAAGCCTTTCCCTGACGCGACCAGCGAACAAATCGGAGTCTGGCAGGATCGGCGCGTCGGAAAATTGCCGGTCGAGTTCCATTTCGAAAGATCGATCAACCATGAGCGACGGCCTCCGAGGTTGAGAGGGTTTGTCCAGGCGCCATGCGCGCGCGGAGTTTATCCAAACCACGTTTGACGTGGGATTTGACGGTTCCAAGTGGCGCATTCAAGGCTTTGGCGGCCTCGGCGTGTGACAGCCCACCACCGTAACAAAGCGAGACACAGACCCGTTCGACGTCGGACAGCGTTCTCAGGGCCTCATCAAGGTCGATTCTGTTGATGGCGCCGATATCGCCAAGGCCGGCGTCGGCCACTGGCTCGGGCGGATCCGCCATCAGATCCAGTCGAGAATCCCGACGCCAGCGTCGGACATACAGCCTGGCGGCAATCCGCTTGACCCAACCCTGAAAGGCGC
>JAYTXV010000440.1:0-4732 GCA_043742805.1 Caulobacteraceae bacterium
ATGGTCCCGAAAGCCCAGAAGCAGGTCATGATGCCGAGCGCGAAGCCAGCGTCGCCGACCCGGTTGACCACGAAGGCCTTGATCGCGGCTGAGTTGGCGCTGGGCTTGTGATGCCAGAAGCCGATCAGCAGGTAGCTGGCGAGACCGACCCCTTCCCAGCCGAAGAACAGCTGCATGAAGTCGCTGGCCGTCACCAGGGCCAGCATCGCGAAGGTGAACAGCGACAGATAGGCGAAGAACCGAGGTCGGCCCGGATCGTCGGCCATATATCCCCAGCTGTAGAGGTGGACGAGGGCCGAAACGCTGGTCACCACCACGAGCATTACCGCTGAAAGGGTGTCGACACGGATCGACCAGTCGGATTGCAAGGCGCCGACGTTGATGAACGGCGCGATTTCGACAGTGAAATGGGATGGCCCACCGCCCCAGATCAACTGAGCGAAGGTTGTCCAGGCCAGGGCGCAGGCGAAAAACAGCAGGCCGGTGGTTATCGCCATGGAAGGCGTGTCGCCGAGACGCCGGCCGAACAGACCGACGACCAACGCTCCCGCCAAGGGTGCGAACACCAGCAGAGTGACGATCAGTTGAAGCGTCATCCTAGCCCCGCATCACGGAGGCGTCGTCGACGCCGATGCCACCACGCCAGCGGAAGAAGGTGACCAGGATCGCCAGGCCCACGGCGGCCTCCGCTGCGGCGACGGTAAGCACGAAAAGCGCGTAAATCTGACCTACCACATCGTGCAGAAAGACCGAGAACGACACCAGATTGATATTCACAGCCAGCAGGATCAGCTCGATCGACATCAGGATGACGATCACATTGCGGCGGTTCACGAAGATGCCGAGCACCCCGATCGTGAACAGAATCGCCGCGACCGCTAGATAGTGGTCAAGGCCGATAGTCATTCGTCGATCCCCTCGCCGGACTTTATTGTTACAATGCGCATCCCGCTCAAAGGCGTACGGGCGATCTGGCGACCGACGTTCTGACGCTTGACTCCAACCCGATGCTTAAGGGTCAGGACGATGGCCCCGATCATCGCCACGAGCAGCACCAAACCGGCGATCTGGAAAAAATAGGCGTAGTCGGTATAGAGCACCCGGCCGATCGCCTCGGCGTTGGTGACCGAACCTACCGGCGCCGGGCCGATCGAGCCGGCCGCGGCTCCATGATGGGCGACGCCGATGGCGACCAGGATCATCTCGGCCGTCAACAAGCCCGCTACCGAGGCGCCGATCGGGAGGTAGCGGACCGAGCCCCGACGCAGGGCGGCGAAATCCACATCCAGCATCATCACCACAAACAGAAACAGCACGGCGACGGCGCCGACATAGACCACCACCAGGATCATCGCGAGGAACTCGGCCCCCAGCAACACAAACAGCCCCGCCGCCGAGAAGAACGCCGTGATCAGGAACAGCACCGAATGAACGGGGTTCTTGGCCGAGATCACGGCAAGACCAGCGACCAGCGTGGTGGCGGCGAGCAGATAGAAGGCGATAGCCTGCAGGGCCATGGGGCCGTTGAGTCTCCGTCAAAGCGCGTTGGGGTAGCGAACGCCGGCGGCGCGGATACGACCCTGTCTGATTTCGCGCGGGTTTCTTAGCGATAGGGGGCGTCGAGTTCCAGGTTCTTTGCGATCTCGCGTTCCCACCGATCGCCGTTTTCGAGCAGGCGTTGTTTGTCGTAGTAGAGTTCCTCCCGCGTCTCGACGGCGAACTCCGTATTAGGACCTTCGACGATGGCATCCACGGGGCAGGCCTCCTGACACAAACCGCAATAGATGCATTTGACCATATCGATGTCGTAACGCGTTGCACGGCGCGACCCGTCGTCGCGAGGCTCGGCTTCGATGGTTATGGCTTGAGCGGGGCAGACCGCTTCGCACAATTTGCAGGCAATACAGCGCTCCTCGCCATTGGGATATCGACGCAGGGCGTGTTCCCCCCGAAAGCGTGGCGACTGGGGATTGCGCTCATTCGGGTAGAGAACCGTGGCCTTGGGGGCGATCATGTATTTCATGCCGAGCCCGAAAGCTCCGACGAAATCCATGAGCGCCGCGCCGCGTAGCGCCTGACCTATGCGTTGGAACATTCTGTTTTACCTCGTCTTTCCGACCACGCACTCGTAGTCGGAAAGATCCCGACCTTCGTAACCCTTGCGCGTCCGGATCACGCCACGATTGGCCGCGCAGGTCGCCGTGGCCGTCCTCAATGAGTCGTAGCTGGCGACGCCCCGGTCGAGACCATAGGAAGCGCCGGCCATGCCTCCGCACCCAAACAAGGTCATGGCCAGGACGGCCAGATATCCAAGACGGCCGATCACCCGCCCGGCCCATAGACGCGCCAGGCGCTGATAGCGATGACCGCCACCAGGGACGTCGGCAAAAACACCTTCCAACCCAGCCGCATCAATTGGTCATACCGGTAGCGGGGCACGACGGCTTTGACCATGGCGAACAGGAAGAAGAAGAACATCATCTTACCGAACAACCACATGAAGCCGAAGAAACTGACGGCCGTCGGACTCCAGCTGGAAGTGAAAGGCGTCGGGAACGGCGCCTGCCAACCGCCGAAGAACAACACGCTGATCATGGCGCACATCAGGAGGATATTGGCCAGTTCGGCGATCATGAACAGCAGATAGGGCGTTGACGAATATTCAACCTGGTAGCCTGCCACCAGCTCCGACTCGGCTTCCGGTAGATCGAAGGGCGGTCGGTTGGTTTCAGCCAGGGCGGAGATGAAGAAAATAACCGTCATGGGGATCATCACCAGCGCGGCCGGCAGGTTCTTCAGGCCCCCACCGCCCAGCACGTTCCAGTTCCAGAAGCCGCCACCCTGTTTGAGAACGATGGTCTGGAGGTTCAAGGAACCGGTGAGCAGGATAACCGTGACGATCACAAAACCGATCGAGACCTCGTAGGACACCATCTGCGCGGCCGACCGCAGGCTGCCAAGAAATGGGTATTTCGAGTTCGACGCCCATCCGCCCATGATGATGCCGTAGACACCCAGGGACGAGATGGCGAACAGGTAGAGCACGCCGACATTGATGTTCGAAACCACCCAGCCCGGCGCCAACGGCATGACGGCCCAAGCGCCGAAGGCCAGGGTGAAACTGATGAGCGGAGCCAGCAGGAACACCGCCTTGTCCGCGCCCGCCGGAATGATCACCTCTTTGAGCACGAACTTGATCAGATCGGCGAAGGACTGCAGCAAGCCGAACGGTCCAACGACATTTGGGCCTTTGCGCATCATCACGCCGGCCCAGATTTTTCTGTCGGCGAGCATGAAGAAGGCCTGGGACAACAGCAACCAAACCAGCACGGCCATGATCTGGCCGACCGTGATCACCAACCAGCCAGCCGGAGAGCCCCAATCGATCATCACTGCCTACTCCGCCGCTAGTTTCAGGCCGGAGACCAGGGCCGCACATTCGGCCATGGTGACGCTGGACCGGGCGATAGGATTGGTCAGGTGGAAGGCCTTGATCGGGCTGGCGAAGGGCGTGTCGAGAACAGGGCCCATCACGCCCAGCGCGGCAAGGTCAAGGGTAGTCGGTGATGATCCAGGCGCATAGTCGATCTGGCCGAACGTCGGGTGATCGGCGAACAGCCGGGCGCGAAGCTGGTCCAGGGTGTCGTACGGCAATCTGGACCCCACGTGGTCGGACAGGGCACGCAGTATCGACCAATCCTCCTTGGCCTCGCCCTTTGGGAAGACGGCGCGCTCGCCGCGCTGCACCCGGCCCTCGGTATTGACGTAGAGGCCGCTTTTTTCGGTGTAGGCCGCTCCAGGCAGGACGACATCGGCGCGATGGGCGCCGGCGTCTCCGTGGGTTCCAAGATAGACGACAAAGGCGTCGCTTTGGCCGATATCGATTTCGTCGGCTCCTATGAGGAACAACACCTCCGCGGCTCCGCGGGCGGTCATCTGGGTCGCGGTCATGCCACCGGCGCGCGGTATGAACCCCAGGTCCAGGCCACCGACCCGGGCCGCCGCAGTATGGAGTATATTCCAGCCGTTCCACCCGTCCCGAACGATCCCGAAGGTGGCGGCGAGGTTCGCAGCCGTCGCCAGGACCGCGGCGCTATCGGGCCGGGTCAACGCGCCCTGGCCGATGATAACGGCCGGATGTTTGGCGCTCTTCAAGGCGTCCGCGAAGTCGCCGCCTTCAATGATGGCGGCGATTGAGGTCGTGCCGGCGCCCAGATAATCATAACCGTAGGTGAGGTCGGCGCGCTCGCCAATCACCCCGATCCGGGTTTTGCCGGACAGCCACAGCCTGCGAAGCCGGGCGTTCAGGACCGGCGCCTCCAGCCTCGGATTGGTTCCGATAAGCAGGATCGCGTCAGCCTGCCCAAGGCCTTCGATGGTGCTGTTGAACAGCCAGGATTCTCGCGGGCCGTCGCCCAGAACCAGGCCATCCTGACGGCAATCCAGTGAAGCGACGCCCATGGCCCCGAACAGGTCCAAGGCCGCCTTCAAGGATTCGGAGTCCTGGAGATCGCCGGCGATCACGCCGACGCGATCCGGCGCCGCGGCCTTGAGGCGAGCGGCGACCAGGGCGAGCGCCTCGCCCCACGAAGCCGGCTTGAGCCGACCATCCTGGCGAATCATCGGACGATCAAGACGCTGGCGCGCCAGGCCGTCGCAGGCGTAGCGGGTCTTGTCGCTGATCCATTCCTCATTGACCGCATCGTTGGTGCGGGGCAGCACCCGCAGGACG
>JAYTXV010000441.1:0-12571 GCA_043742805.1 Caulobacteraceae bacterium
GACAACCAGTGTCGCGCCGGCGGCGGCGGCCTGTGTGATCAGCGGCGCGGTATGGGCCAACGCCGCCAGCTGGGACGCCGGGGTGCGGGTCTGGACAAGACCGACTTTCAGCATCAGGCGCTCAGCATGGCGTCAAACTTGCCGGCCCTCTCGAGCGCCATCAGCTCGTCACAACCGCCGATGTGCGCGCCGCCCACGAAAATCTGGGGAAAGGTGCTGCGCCCCGAGGAACGCGCGATCATCTCCTGACGTTTAGCCGGATCGAATCCGACCTCGATCTCGGTGAATTCCAGGCCCTTCTGGCGAAGGAGACCGATGGCCCGGGAGCAGAAGCCACAGAACGGTCGCGTGTAGATTTCAATGGGCGGCATGATGGTTCCAACAGGTCATCGCGTGACCTCTGACTCGATCATATGGTCGCTCGCGTCAATTGTTTAACCCGTGCGATCACGGCCACATCGACGCGCGCCGCGCCGGCCGCCTTGAGGGCCAGGGCGCAGCCCTCCAGGGTGGCGCCGGTGGTCAGAACATCGTCAATCAGCAGAAACCGTCGTCCGCGCACGCGATTGCGCCAGGCCGGCGCGACCTCGAAGGCGCCGGCCACGTTCAGCCGCCGGCCATCCCCGGCCAATCCGGCCTGGGACGCGGTTCCGCGCAGCCGGATCAGCGCGTCGGGAAAGTAGGCGACACCCGCCCCGCGAGCGAGGGGCCGGGCGATCTCGGCGGCCTGATTGTAGCGGCGCCCCAGAAGCCGCCAGCGGTGAAGCGGCACCGGCGCGACGGCGTCGACATTGGCCAGCAAATCCGCGGCGGCCCGGGCGATCCAGCGGGTGAACAGACCGCACAGGTCGGTGCGGTCGGCGTGTTTCAACTTCAGGATCAGGTCCCGCGAATGATCGTCATAAAGGCAGGCCGCCCGGGCGCTGTCGAAGGCTGGCGGCCGGTCCACGCAACGGCCGCAGCGGGCGCCGAGGCCCAGGTCATAGTCGAGCGGAACGCCGCAACCGTCACAGAACGGCGCGTCGATGAAGACGATGCGCGACCAGGCGTCGGCCGTCAGCCCACGCGACTGTATGGCGTGAGCGCCCGCGGCCTGCTCATCCAGCGCTCTGGGCGGCAGCAACAGGTCGAGCATGCCGAGACTCGCCCGCCGAACGGCTAAGGGCAATCGCAAATCCATCGGGCCGCCCCTCTCCAATCATTGCCGTATTTGCAATTTTTGCATATCGCGAGGTTTGGCGGTAGGAATTAAATCTCGCCATGACCACCATGCCCCGAATTTTTGACCGCGCTCTGCACCGGCGGCGGCTGGACCGGGCCGCTCCCGGCTTCGGGACGGCAGATTTCCTGAAGCGCCGGGTGGCCGATGACCTGGTCGAGCGGCTGGACGGCGTCAATCGCCGGTTCGGTGTCGCCCTGGATCTCAGCGCCCGCGATGGGACGTTCGGGCGGGCGCTGTCGCAGAGCCCGGCGGCGGCCAAACTGGATTTTCTGATCCAGAGCGACCTCAGCGTTCGCATGCTGGCGAATGCCGTCGGCGCGCGTGCGGTCGTCGATGAGGAACGCCTGCCCTTCGCGCCGGAAAGCCTGAACCTGATCGTTTCGTCTCTGGGCCTGCATTGGGTCAACGATCTGGTCGGGGCCTTGATCCAGATGCGCCTGGCGCTGGCCCCCGACGGGCTGTTCATAGGCGCCATGCTGGGGGGCGCGACCCTGACTGAACTGCGCCGCAGCCTGCTGGCCGCCGAGACCGAGATTTCAGGCGGGGCCGGGCCCAGGGTCTCGCCGTTCGCCGACGCGCCGGACGGCGGCGCTCTGCTCCAGCGCGCCGGGTTCGCGCTGCCGGTGGTCGACACCGACACCGTCACGGTGCGCTATGACCACCCCCTGAAGCTGCTGGCTGACATTCGCGCCATGGGCGAAACCAGCGTGCTGTTCGATCGGCCGCGCTCACCCCTCAGCCGGGCCATCCTGAACCGAGCCTGCGAGATTTACCAAAGCGATCATGGCGAGGCGGACGGGCGCGTTCCGGCCACCTTCGAGATCCTAACGCTGACCGGCTGGGCGCCGCATGAGAGCCAACAAAAGCCCCTGAGGCCTGGATCGGCGAAGGCCCGCCTTGCCGACGCCCTGGGCGTTGTCGAACACCTGGCCGGCGATCGCACCGGCCGCTAAAGCAGGTCGCGCAACCAAGCAACCAGTGGCGCGTCGGCTGGGGGCATCGGGTAGTCGGCGAGCTTGTTGGGCTTCACCCAGGCCAGGGCCTCGTGTTCCCGCGCGGTGACGAAACCCTCCCAGCGGCGGCACAAATAGAGCGGCATCAGCAGGTGCATCGCTTCATAGGCGTGGCTGGCGAATACGAACGGGGCCAGGCAGGCGTTGGTGACCTTGATACCCAGTTCTTCATCGAGCTCGCGGATCAGGCAGGCCTCGGGCGTTTCGCCGGGCTCGACCTTGCCGCCAGGAAACTCCCACAGTCCGGCCAGGCTTTTGCCCGCCGGCCGCTTGGCAATCAGCACCCGGCCGTCGACATCGATCAGGGCGCAGGCGGCGACGAGCAGTATTTTCGACATGGTTCGACTATAGCTGGCCGGGCGCGCCAAAACAGCGCCACCACTTGACTTTGCGATGGCGAAAGACGATGTGCATGTCACGCTTCGCTATTCGAGGCGTTGTCGGCGCTCCAGTCGCGTGAGGATTGCGTTCACTCGCGGTCCAACCTGTTGAGCGCCCATAGAGCCTTAAGCTGATCGCCCGGCCACGCGGGGTGCTCCCAACATAACCCTCGCCCCTGGCGAAGCCCCGCGCAAGGCGCGGCGCTCGTCATGCGTATATGAAAGACTTGTCCCCCGTGACCCAATTCAAAGATCTTGGCCTCGCCAAGCCCCTACTGACGGCCCTGACCGAAGAGGGCTATACCACGCCCACCCCGATCCAGGCCCTGGCCATCCCCACCGTGCTCGAGGGCCGCGACCTGCTGGGCATCGCCCAGACCGGCACCGGCAAGACCGCCGCCTTCGCCCTGCCGATCCTGCACCGCCTGGCCGCCGACCCCAAACCCGCCCCCCGGCGTGGCTGCCGGGTGCTGGTGCTCAGCCCCACCCGCGAACTGGCCAGCCAGATCGCCGAAAGCTTCCGTACCTATGGCCGCCACATGGGCCTGTCGGTGGCGGTAGTGTTCGGCGGGGTCAAATACGGGCCCCAGGTCCGCGCCCTGGCCGGCGGCGTCGACATCCTGGTCGCCACGCCCGGCCGGCTGATCGACCATATCAATGAGAAGGTCGCCAACCTGGGCGGCGTCGAGGTTCTTGTGCTCGACGAGGCCGACCAGATGCTCGACCTGGGCTTCCTGCCGCCGATCCGCCGGATCGTCGCCACCCTGCCTAAGAAGCGTCAGAACCTGTTCTTCTCGGCCACCATGCCCAGCGAGATCGGCAAGCTGGCCGCCGAACTGCTGGTCAATCCGGCCCAGGCCTCGGTAGCCCCGGCGGCGACCACCGTCACCCGCATCACCCAGCAGGTCCTGTTCGTGGAGACCGACCGCAAGCGTCAGCTGCTGGCCGAACTGTTCGAGGATGCAAAGATGGACCGGGCGCTGATCTTCACGCGCACCAAGCGCGGCGCCGACCGGGTGGCGAAATATCTCGACGGGGCCGGCGTCAAGGCAGACTCGATCCATGGCGATAAGTCGCAAGGCCAGCGTGAGCGGGCCCTGGCGGCGTTCAAGGCCGGCTCGGTCCGCGCCCTGGTGGCCACCGACATCGCCGCGCGCGGCATTGACGTCGACGCGGTCAGCCACGTTGTCAATTTCGACCTGCCGAATGTGCCGGAATCCTATGTGCACAGGATCGGCCGCACGGCCCGGGCCGGCGCCGACGGCGCGGCGATCAGTCTGGTGTCCGACGACGAACGCGGCCTGCTGAAGGATATTCAGAAGGTCACCCGCCAGACCATCCCATCGTTCGATCGTCGCAATGACCGCGCGCTCGGCGCGCTGGCGGCGGTGGAAAAATCCACCATGCCGGAGAAAGCCCACGCCCCCCGCCCGGCCCAGGGTCGCGGTGGTGGCGGCGGTCAGGGCGGCGGCGGACGCGGCCGTCGCGGCGGAGGCGGCGGCGGAGGAGGACGTCCGAGCCAAGGTTCGGGCGGGCAGAGCAACCAGGCTCGTCCGGCGGCCGGACCGCGCCAGATCGCCTCGACCAAGCCGGCGGCCCGCTGGAACCCGGTGGACTGATCGCGCCGAGGGCGCCGGCTTAGAGCGGCGCCCTCACGATCTATAATCGCCGTTGATCGCCACATATTGCCTGGTCAGATCGCAGGTCCAGATGGTGGCCGAGGCCCTTCCGACCCCGACGTTCACCCCGACCTCCAGTTCGGCGTGTTTCATGTAGGCGCTCATTGCCGCCTCGGAATAGTCGGCCGCCACCGCCCCGTCCTTCGCGGCCGTCAAGGGGCCGAAGGTGACCCCCAGCCGATGGCGGTTCAGAGGCTCGTCGGCCCGGCCTGCGGCCATGATGATACGGCCCCAGTTGGCGTCCTCGCCCGCGAAGGCGGTCTTGACCAGCGGGCTTTCGGCGATGGTTCGGGCGATCTTGCGGGCCGAGGCCGGGCTCTTGGCGCCGCTGACGGTGATCTTGACGAATTTCGAAGCCCCCTCCCCGTCCCGCACCAGTTGCAGGGCCAGATCGAGCAGCACGCCTTCAAGCTTTTCCCGGAACTCCACCAAGCGGGGATCGCCGGCCTTGGTGATGGTCGGCGCGCCGCTTCTTCCGGTGGCGAACACCAGCAGGGTGTCGTTGGTCGAGCGGTCGCCGTCGACGGTGACGGCGTTGAAGGTCCGGGGCGTCGCCAGCCTGATGATGTCCTGAAGGACGTGGGGCGCAATGGCGGCGTCGGTGGCTACGAACGCCAGCATCGTGGCCATATCCGGGGCGATCATGCCCGAGCCCTTGGCGATACCGGCGATCCGGACTCTGACCCCGTCGATATCCGCTTTGGCGCAGGCGCCTTTCGGGAAGGTGTCGGTGGTCATGATAGCGCCCGCCGCGCGCGCCCAGCCGTCGGGCGTCAGGGCTTTGGTGATCTCGGGCAGGCGGGGCGTGATCCTGGTATCGTCGAGCAGCACGCCGATGACTCCCGTCGAAGCGGCCAGCACATCGCCGCGGCCGCAACCGACGGCCTTGGCGGCGGCGGCGGCGACCTTGGCGACGGCGCGGTCGCCAGGCTTGCCCGTGAAGGCATTGGCGCAGCCGGCGTTGACCACCAGCGCGCGTGCCGATCCACCCGCATGGCCCAGCCGCGCCTTGCACCAATCCACGGGAGCCGAACCGACCGCGTGGCGGGTGAAGACACCAGCGCAGGTCGTGCCGGGCGCGAAACGCATCAACAGCAGATCATCGCGATCCTGTTTGTAGAAACCGGCGCGGCCGACCGCCAGATCGACACCGGCAACCGGCGGAATCTCTGGAAACGCAACCGCGAGGGGCGAAAGCGGCAGTGTGGGTTTGGCGTTCATGGTTCAGACTCTTAGCTGACGTTTCGTCAGTCTTGCCATCACGGGACGCCGCGTCCTAGGAGTAGCGGCGGTGGTGGCGCCTTGGTCGTGAAACGGCGGCCCGTCAACCCGAGGAGGAAACCGGCGATGAAGTTATTCGACTCCATTGGACCCAACCCGCGGGTCGTGAAGATGTTCATGGCCGAAAAAGGCATCGATCTGCCACGGCACAAAATCGATCTGATGTCCGGCGAAAACCGCCAGACCGCCTACACCCAGGTCAATCCGCACGGCACCACCCCGGCCCTGGAACTCGACGAGGGCGAGATCATCGCCGAAATCACCGCGATCTGCGAATATCTTGAGGAACTGCACCCCGGCCCGGCGCTGATCGGCGAAACGCCGATGCAGCGCGCCCTGACGCGGATGTGGACCCGGCGGATTGACCTGAACATCGTCGAACCGATGACCAATGGATTCCGCTACTCCGAGGGTCACGCGATGTTCAAGGATCGCGTTCACTGTATTCCGCAGGCCGCAGCCGAGCTCAAAGCCATCGCCCAGGAGAAATTGACCTGGCTCGACGGCCTGATCGAAGGTCGCGAATGGATCGTGGGCGATCGGTTCACCCTGGCCGACATCCTGCTTTACGCCTTCTTGGATTTCGGGACTCAGGTTGGTCAGGCGCTGAACCCGGCCAATAAGAATATCTCAGCCTGGTTTGAACGCACGAAAGCCCGTCCGAGCGCCGCCGCCAGCGCCTGAGCCGGCATGGCCGCGCCTCTTCTTGAGAAGGAAGCGGCGCGGCCGTGGTCTGGTTCTGAAGCCGCCCAAGAGGATCATGGGCCAGCACCGTCGCTGTCAACCCAAACCCATGAACCACGGGCGGCGGGCGCTCGTCGCGTTGACACCGCCCGGCGCGCTCCCTAAATCTCCACGGCGCGAACCGCGTGTTTTCTCGAGCCGGCTATGGGCCTTCAAAGGTCGTGCGCGCCTCGCCGCAGCCCGCCTGGATTTTGGCCCTAAACGGACGTTCCCGGATCCCCATGCTCGACCTCAAGAAGCTCTTCGGCTCTTCCAACGACCGCAAGGTCAAGACGATGATGTCCAAGGTAGGGGCGATCACCGCCCTTGAACCGGCGATGTCGATACTTTCCGACGATCAACTCCGCGACAAGACTCGCGAGTTCAAGGACCGCCTCGCCGCCGGTGAAGCTCTGGACAACCTGCAAAACCAGGCCTTCGCCGTGGTCCGCGAGGCCGCCAAGCGGTCTCTCGGCCAAAGACATTACGACGTGCAGATGGTCGGCGGCATGGTTCTGCATCGCGGCGGCATCGCCGAGATGCGCACCGGCGAGGGCAAGACCCTGGTCGCCACCCTGCCGGTGTATCTGAACGCATTGGCGGGCAAGGGCGTCCACCTGATCACGGTCAACGACTATCTGGCGAGTCGCGACGCTGAATGGATGGGCCGGGTCTATCGGTTTCTGGGGTTGACCGTCGGGGTGATCGTCAATGGCCTGTCCCACGCCGAGCGCAAGAAAGCCTATAATTCGGACATCACCTACGGCACCAACAACGAATTCGGCTTCGACTACCTGCGCGACAATCTGGTCTATGACGCCGCCGAGATGGTCCAACGCGGCCACCATTTCGCGATCGTCGACGAGGTCGACTCGATCCTGATCGATGAAGCGCGCACGCCGCTGATCATTTCCGGCCCCACCGAAGACCGTTCCGAGTTCTATCGGACCATCGACTTGCTGGTGAAGGAGATGATCACCCATCCCGAAACCTTCGAGCACGACGAGAAGCAGAAACAGGTCCTGCTGACCGAACACGGCTCGGAGACCATCGAACAGACCCTCGAGGCGGCGGGCCATCTCGCCGACGGATCGGCGGGCCTCTACGATCCCGCCAACATATCGGTGGTGCACCACGTCAATCAGGCCCTGAGGGCCAATATACTCTATCAGCTGGATCGCGATTACATCGTCCGCAACGGCGAGGTGATGCTGATCGACGAATTCACCGGCCGGATGATGCAGGGGCGCCGCCTGTCAGAAGGCCTGCACCAGGGCATCGAGGCCAAGGAAGGCGTCGACATCCAGCCCGAGAACCAGACCCTGGCCTCGGTGACGATACAGAACTATTTCCGGCTCTACGACAAACTCTCCGGGATGACCGGCACGGCGGCCACCGAGGCCCAGGAGTTTTTCGACATCTACAAGATGGATGTTGCCGAGATTCCGACCAACCAGCCGGTGGCCCGCAAGGACGCCGACGACGAAGTCTATCGCACCGCCGCCGAAAAGAACCAGTCGATCATCGCCCAGATCGTCGAATGCCATAAGCGCGACCAGCCTATGCTGGTCGGCACCGTGTCGATCGAGAAGTCCGAACAGCTCTCGGAAATGCTTAAGACCTATCGGTGGGAGAGCGAGGGCAAGACCGTCGTCGGCGTGCCGCACAGCGTGCTCAACGCCCGCTACCACGAACAGGAAGCCTTCATCGTCGCCGAGGCCGGGGTTCCCGGAGCGGTGACCATCGCCACCAACATGGCTGGCCGCGGCACCGACATCCAGCTGGGCGGCAATATCGACATGAGGGTGTCGAAATGGCGGGCCGAGCAGGCCGGCCTCGGCATCGAACCGAGCGTCGAGGACGAGGAGGCTGAACGCGCGCTGCTGGAAGCCGAAATAAAGGGCAAACGCGACCGGGCCCTGGCCGGCGGCGGCCTGTTCGTTCTGGGCACCGAGCGGCATGAGAGCCGGCGCATCGACAACCAGCTGCGTGGCCGGACCGGCCGTCAGGGCGACCCCGGCCAGTCGAAGTTCTTCCTGTCCTGCGAGGACGACCTGCTGCGCATTTTCGCCGGCGACAGACTGGACGCCATCATGCGCTCATTCGGCGTCGAAGAGGGCGAGGCAATCACCCACCGCTGGCTCAACGGAGCCATCGCCACCGCCCAGAAACGCGTCGAACAGCGCAACTACGAGATGCGCAAGAACCTGCTGAAATACGACGACGTGGTCAACGACCAGCGCAAGGCGGTATTCGAGCAGCGCCGGGAGTTCATGGAAGCCGAGGATCTGTCGGCCATCGTCACCGAGATGCGGCACGACACCATCGACGATCTGGTCGTCCGCCACCTGCCACCAAAAGCCTATGCCGACCAGTGGGACATCGAGGGCCTTGATGAGCGAGTCAAAGAGCTGCTCGGCCTCGAACTGCCCGTGCGCGAGTGGGCGGCGGAAGACGGTATCGCCAATGAAGAAATTCGCGAGCGTCTGATCGCCGCCGCCGACGCCAAAGCCGAGGAACGCGAGAGCCTGATCTCGCCGGATCGGATGCGCAGCCTGGAAAAGAACATCCTGCTGCAGATGGTCGACATGCAGTGGCGCGAGCACTTGATGCACCTGGATCATCTGCGCAACGTCATCGGGCTGCGCGGCTATGGCCAGCGCGACCCGCTCAATGAGTACAAGACCGAGGCCTTCTCACTTTTTGAGACCCTGATCGGCGACCTGCGCCAGAGTGTGACCCGCTTGCTGATGACCGTGGAAATCCAGTTCAGCGCGCCCGAACCCCTGCCCTCGCCATCGATGTTCGAGGTGCATATGGACCCCCTAACCGGTGAGAACGAACGGGCCCTGGAGCTAGTCGGCACAACCTTGGCCGGCGGATCGCCGGAACAACGCGCCGCCCTGCCGCAGTCGGCCCTGCCGGAGGGCTATGAGCGCACCGGCCGCAACGCCGCCTGCCCGTGCGGCTCGGGCAAGAAGTTCAAGCATTGCCACGGGACGCTGGTTTAGGGGCGGCGTAACCGCTCCATCTCCTTGGCGATCATCGCCTCGCGGCCCATGGACGTTGCGCCGTAGACGGACAGGCCATGGGCGATAAGCCCGATGCCCCATCCCGCCAACGGCCACGGGAACCAGATGTGGCCAGGCGAGGTGACAAGGTTCAGCGCCGCCAGCCCCAGGTTGACCATCACATAGACCAGGGCGTGGGCGCGAAAACCGATCTTGGCGTCAGCGCGACGGGTGGCGGCGCGGCGCAACTCCTCGTCTGACCTGATATCGGTCATGCTTGTCGCTCCCTCAGGCCTGACGCCAGTTACCATGGAAACCGAACGGTACGCGCCTGGGCAGCCGGGCCGCCGCAATCGGGCCGGCGGCTACGTCAAGGGCGTCGAAGACCATGAAATCGCTACGATCTTCATTGCCGCGATAGACCACCGAAACCACCCAACCGTCGCCTTCCGCCGCCTTGGCCGAACGGGGGACGAACACCGGCTCGCCCGGACCGTCTCCCGCCTCGAACTCATAGGTAACACGCTTGCCAGTGGCCAGGTCAACATGGGCGATAGCGTCGAAATTGCCCCCGGCCCGGCCGGTGTTGGCGGCGAACCAGCCGTGGCGATAGGCGAGGCCCGTGCGGCGTTCGTCGAAGCGGGGAAACTCTCCAGCCATGTCGTCCAGCGGCGTGCGCTTGATCTGGTTCGAGGCGCCGGCCAGATCGAAAGTCCAGCGCACCAGGCGCGCGGCCGTATCGCGGCCCCGACTGCCGTCGGCGTTGGGGAACAGGGGCGCGACCGGATATTCCATGACGTCGGCGTGGATCAGATTCCCCTCTTCCCAGGCGTTCATCGGGTGGAACACATAGCAGGCCTCGGTCTCGAACCAGCGCAGGCTTTCCACGCCGGAGTCCCGGGCCATCACACCCACGAAGGCGCCTTTTTCCGGCTCCCAGGCATAGGGCGGCAGGCCCTTCATCGCCCGCTCCAGGCTGCCGGTGAGCGGCAGGATCGGGAACAGGGCGTGGCGTTTGGTGACCAGGAAGTCGTGGACCATCGCACTGTAGGGCGCCTCGAAATTGTCGCGCCGCAGAACCTCGCCCGTGGCGCTGGTGACGCCATAGGACATGGTCTTGGTGAACGGCATCTGGCCGATGGAATAGCCGAACCAGACCATCTCGCCGGTGTCGGGATCAATCTTCGGATGGGCCGTGACGCGATCCTGGTAGGGTGTCACATATCCCTTGGACTCCAGGGTGATCGGATCCATTTCGAAGGGCATATGGCCCTCTTCCAGAGCCAGCAGCTTGCCGGCGTGCCAGACGATGTTGGTGTTGGCGACGCCACCGTCCTTGCCCAACACCGACGGGTCAGTGGTGGCGGGGTTGCCGAACGTGCCGTAAAGGCGCCGGCCGGCGGCGTTTTCCGTCAGCCATTTCGGCGTGCGGACGAAGCGGTTGCGATAGCGCGCCTTGCCGTCCTCGACGAAAAAGCCGTGGATCATGCCGTCGCCGCTGAACCAGTGGTAGTCGTCGGTCGGATCGAACTGCGGATTGGCGCCATTGCGATAGAAGGCGCCGGCCAGTTCCCTGGGCATCTGGCCGACGACGGGGACATCGATATCCACTTCGTCGCGCACGGGGGCATAGTTGCCGGAGAGGTAGGGGTTGATGCGTTGCGATCCGTCCATGGGGCCCTCTAGAAGTCGGTTTTAATTCTTACGTTGTAAATTTATGTCGTACGCGATAAGTCTTGGCAAGCGGTAAAATCGCTCATTTGGTCCAACTTTTTTGAGCGCCCCATTGCCAAGAAATCTGTCCGCCGACGCGATCGCCGATTTCCAAGACCGCCTTTGCGACGCGGCGGAGCGGATGTTCGCCGAACACGGCGCGGAGGCGGTGACGATCCGTCAGCTGGCCGCCGCGGTGGGCGTCAGCCCGATGACGCCCTATCGCTATTTCAAGGACAAGCAAGCGATCCTGGCCGCCGTGCGCGCCCGGGCGTTCGACCGGCACGCCGAAGCGATGGAGCGCGCCTATGCCGAGGCGGAACCCCAGGCCAAGGCCGGCGCCCTGGGGGAGGCCTACGTCCGCTTCGCCCTGGACAACCCCGAGGCCTACAAGCTGATGTTCGATATCACCCAGCCGAATGAAGCTGAGTTTCCGGAGCTGGTCCGGGCCGGCGAGCGCTCCCGGCGTATGATGACCTTGCACCTGGACGATGAGATCGCCGCGGGCCGCGTCGTCGGCGACACCCGGTTGATCGCCCATATGTATTGGGCCGCGCTGCACGGGCCGCTGATGCTGCAGTTTTCGCACAAGCTGCCGGGCGATATCGACGCCCGCATGCTGATCGGAGCCCTGCTGGCGACGCTGAACAAGGGACTGCTGGCGGGTGGAGGTCCGCGTGTTCCGGCGGAAGATCCTGTCAACCGGGGTTTGTCCCAGGCCTCCTGATCGTGTCATGAGAGTCGCCGGAGTGGGGAGTTTCATGGCGGCGATGACGGTTGATGCGGGTGCGCACAAGACGCCCCTGGCCCGGTTAAGGGCGATCCTCGGGGGATCGGCCGGCAACCTGGTCGAATGGTATGATTGGTTCGCCTACGCTTCCTTCTCGCTCTACTTCGCCAAGGTGTTCTTCCCCAAGGGCGACCAGACGGCGCAACTGCTGCAGACAGCCGCCATCTTCGCGGTGGGTTTCCTGGCCAGGCCGGTGGGGGCGTGGATCTTCGGGCTCTACGCCGACCGGGCCGGGCGCAAGGCGGCGCTGATCCTGTCGGTGGCGCTGATGTGCCTGGGATCGCTGATGGTGGCCGTGGTCCCCGGATATGATCGGATCGGGACGGCGGCGCCGGTCATTCTGACCTTGGCCAGGCTGCTCCAGGGCCTGAGCGTCGGCGGCGAATACGGGGCAAGCGCCACCTACATGTCCGAAGTCGCCGGCAAGAAACGGCGGGGGTTCTGGTCGTCGTTCCAGTTTGTCACCCTGATCGGCGGGCAACTGGCGGCGCTGGGTGTCCTGATTGTGCTGCAGCACTTGCTGACCCCGGCCCAGCTGAGCGCCTGGGGCTGGCGGATTCCGTTCGTGATCGGCGCGGCCTTGGCTGTCGTGGTGTTCGCCATCCAGATGGGTCTTGAGGAGAGCACCTCGTTCGAGGTCGCACATCGTAACTCTGGCGTCCGCTCCACGACCCTGGACCTGTTCGTCCGCCATCCGCGCGAGACGGCTGTGATCTTCGTCCTGACCTCGGGCGGCTCGCTCGCCTTCTATTGCTACAC
>JAYTXV010000442.1:0-10276 GCA_043742805.1 Caulobacteraceae bacterium
GCCAAGCCGTCGAGAGCCTGGCGGATTTTCGCGGCCGTCGTCGCCGCGATCATGCCGTTGCGGGCGTCCTTATAGCGGGCGCCGGGAATGGGCAGATCGACGGTGAACAACAGCACGGGACACGACGCCTGGCGCGCCACCGCCAGAAGCTCGGCCATGTAGCCGCGATCCTTGATCATATAGAGCTGGAACCAGGGCGCCGCGGCGGCTCTGGCCACTTCCTCGATGCCGGCCAAGGCCACGGTCGACAGGCTGAAGGGCACCCCCGCGCCCTTGGCGGCCCTCGCGGCCTGGGTCTCTCCGCGGCGTGCGTACATGCCGCCCAGCCCCACGGGAGCCAGTACTACCGGCATGGCCAGGGTCTGGCCGAACACCTCGGTCTCCATCGACAGTTCGGAGACATCCCTCAACACGCGCTGGCGCAGGGTCAGCGCCGCCAGATCGCCGGTGTTGGCGGCCAGGGTGGTCTCGCCGTAGGAGCCGCCGTCGATGTAGTCGAACAGCACCTTGGGCAACCGCCGCCGCGCCGCCTCGCGATAGTCGGCGACGCAGACCGGGGTCACGCGACTGGCTCGCGCACCCGCCGGCCACCGGCGGCCCGGCTGGGCGTCGCCGCCGGGTTACCCTGAACCGTGGGCGTCGGCTGCAACAGCGCCGCGCTGGCGCGGCTCACCGCTCTCGGCTCTTCCTCAAACAGCGCTGCCAGCTGTTCGGTGATCGCCCCGCCAAGTTGTTCGACGTCGACGATGGTCACCGCGCGGCGGTAGTATCGCGTGACGTCGTGGCCAATGCCGATGGCAATCAGTTCGACCGGCGACTTGCCCTCGATCTCGGCGATCACCCGGCGCAGGTGACGTTCCAGATAGTGGCCGGAGTTCACCGAAAGCGTCGAATCGTCGACCGGCGCACCGTCGGAGATCACCATCAGGATCTTGCGCTGCTCCGAGCGTCCGATCAGCCGCTGATGCGCCCACATCAGCGCCTCGCCGTCGATATTCTCCTTCAGCAACCCTTCGCGCATCATCAGGCCCAGGTTCTTGCGCGCCCGGCGCCAGGGCGCGTCGGCGGACTTGTAGACGATGTGCCTAAGGTCGTTGAGGCGGCCGGGGGAGGCGGGCTTGCCGGCTTTCAACCAGTCGTCGCGCGAGGCGCCGCCCTTCCAGGCGCGGGTGGTGAAGCCCAGGATCTCGGTCTTGACGCCGCAGCGTTCCAGAGTTCGGGCCAGGATGTCGGCGCAGACGGCGGCGACCATGATCGGACGCCCGCGCATCGAGCCGGAATTGTCGATCAGCAGGCCGACCACGGTGTCGCGAAACTCGGTGTCCTTTTCCTGTTTGAACGACAGCGGCGCGGTGGGATCGACGATCACCCGGGTCAGTCGCGCCACGTCCAGCAGCCCCTCTTCCAGGTCGAAGCTCCAGGAGCGGTTCTGCTGGGCCAGCAGCTTGCGCTGCAGGCGGTTGGCCAGGCGCGAGACCACATTGCTGAGGCTGGCCAGTTGCTGGTCCAGATAGGCGCGCAGCCGGGTCAGCTCGTCCGGCTCGCACAGCTCCTCGGCGGAGACCACTTCGTCGTGCTGGGCGGTGAAGATCTTGTAGGCGGGCTCCGCGCGGCCGTGGTCCTTGATGTCGGGACGCGCCGGCCGATCGCCGTCGGTCATGTCGAGTTCGTCCTCAGAGACCTCGGCGGTGTCGTCGTCATCGACCTCGGTGGCCTGGCTTTCGGCGGACTCGGCCTCGCGCTGGCTGGTTTCGCCGTCGTCGGAGGCGTCGCTTTGGGGGGTTTGTTCTTCGCCCTCGCCCTCGCCTTCGTTGGATGCCTCGGCCTCGCCCTCGTCCGTCTGGTCGTCCTCGCCGTCTTGGTCGGGGGCGTCGGACAAATCGTCGGACATGAACAGGTCGCGCGCCACCGCCCGGGCGATCCGACCGAAGGCTTTCTGGTCCGAGAGCGCGCCGGTCAGCCGGTCCAGGTCGGCCCCGGCCTTGGCCTCGATGGCCTCGCGCATCGAATCGACCAGGGCCCGGGCGGCAAGCGGCGGTGGCGAACCGGTCAGCCGTTCGCGCACCA
The DNA here is from genome assembly GCA_043742805.1 of Caulobacteraceae bacterium. GTDB lineage: Bacteria > Pseudomonadota > Alphaproteobacteria > Caulobacterales > Caulobacteraceae > Acaudatibacter. The sequence goes on from JAYTXV010000442.1 coordinate 2,068, forward strand.
TCAGCGCCACCACATCGGCGATCGGCGCGGTGGCCGGATCGACCATGTGTTGCATGCCCTTTTTCTGCGCCGTCTGTTCCCAGACCGCTGCCAGATTGTCTTTCACCCCAGCCAGGGCATTGGCCCCGACTGCCTCAATTCGGGCCTGTTCAAGGGCGTCATAGACCTCCGCGCCCTCCACTGACTTGGGCTTGGCGCGGGCGTGGGCGACGCTGTCATGGTGGGCGACGCGCAGGGCCATCTGGTCGGCCAGGCCGCGGATGCGGGTGGCCTCCACGCCGGAAAGTTCGCGCGGCGGATGGGGCAGGATGGCGCGGTTGCCCACCAGGCTGGGGCCATCGCCGGAGAACACCACCTCAAGGTCGGGCTGTTCGGCCAGGGAGCGGACGGCGTTGGCCAGTGCGCGCTTGAAGATTTCGCCGGGGGTCTCTTTCTGGGACATGGTCAGGGACGTTAGCGCTAGCCGCCGAGCCTGGCCATGATCTCTTCGCTGATCTCGGCGTTGGTCCACACGGTCTGAACGTCGTCGTCATCCTCCAGGGCGCCGATCAGCTTCATCAGGATGGTCGCCTCGGACTCGCCGATCGGGGTCTCGGTCTTGGGTCGCCAAACGATGGCGGTGGACTTGGCGGGGCCCAGGCCGGCTTCCAGAGCCTCGATCACCGGACCGATGTCCTCGAACGTGGCGCTGATCACATGGCCGCTCTCGTCCGTCTCGGCATTCTGGGCGCCGGCCTCGATGGCGGCCTCGAAGATCGCTTCTTCGGATCCGGCCGCCAACGGATAGACTATCTCGCCCAGGCGATCGAACATGAACGCCACCGAGCCGGTGTCGCCCATATTGCCGCCGTTCTTGCCGAAGTGGGTGCGCACGTTGGCGGCCACGCGGTTGCGGTTGTCGGTCAGCACCTCGACGATCAGGCCGACGCCGCCCGGGCCGAAGCCCTCATAGCGGATCTCCTCGTAGGTGTCGGCGTCGCCGCCCTGCGCCTTCTTGATCGCCCGGTCGATATTGTCCTTGGGCATCGACTCGGCTTTGGCGTTGGCGATCGCCAGGCGTAGCCGCGAATTGGTCGCCGGATCGGGCAGGCCGTGCTTGGCGGCCAGGGTGATATCCCGCGACAGCTTGGAGAACAGCTTGGAGCGCAGCCCGTCCTGGCGATCCTTGCGGAACTGGATGTTCTTGAATTTGGAGTGGCCGGCCATCGTTCTCGACGTGTGATTTGATCAGGGTGCGCGGTTCTAGCGCCGCGCGGCTGCGGACGCCAGTTGGCGACCGACGGTGCCAATCAGGCAACCGTTACTCCTACCGCGCTGGGGATGGACTGGCTCAGTCGTCCGCCGATCCGAATCGGTTCGATTCGGCGCGCCAGGCCGTTGGCGTCGTTGGTCTCCACATAGACCCCGCAGACGGTGGCCGGACCCTCGGCGGGCTTGTAGCGCCCGCCGGAGATGCGGGTGGTGAAGCGCCGCAGCGGCTCTTCCTTCTGGTTGCCGATCACGCTGTCATAATCGGCGCACGCCCCGGCGTCGGTCTGATAGGCGGTCCCACCGTCCAGAATCTGGCAATCGGCCGTGGGCACATGGGTGTGGGTGCCGACCACCAGGCTGGCCCGCCCGTCGCAGAAATGGCCCATGGCCATTTTTTCCGACGTCGCCTCGGCGTGCATGTCGACCACCACCGCGTCGGCGACCTCGCCCAGCGGGCAGGCGTTCAGCTCGGCGTCGACCGAAGCAAAGGGATCGTCCAGGGAGTCCATATTCACCCGCCCCAGCAGATTGATCACCAGGATACGCCGGCCGCCGGGCAGGTCGAACAATTGGGCGCCGCGGCCCGGGGCCTTGGCCATCTTCGGATAGTTCAGCGGACGGATCATGCGCGGCTCGCGAACGATGTAGGTCATCGCCTCCTTCTGGTCCCACGAATGGTTGCCCAGGGTCAGGCAGTCCGCGCCGGCGTCGAACAGCTCCCGGGCCGTGGCTTCCGTGATGCCGAACCCGGCCGCGGCGTTCTCGGCGTTGACGATCACGAAATCCAGATCCAGGCGGCGGCGAAGGTGGGGCAGGTGTTCGGCCAGGCCCTCGCGGCCCGAGCGTCCGACGATGTCGCCGAAAAAAGCTATGCGCATGAACTCTCCTTGTCACACCACGCTATAGCCCTTTTCCGTCAAAATGGCGTCCAGGCGTTCGTCATGCGCATCCATGGGAACAAGGTCGATCTCCTGGCCAGCGAAGGCGAACCCGACCACCCACACCGGTCCAACGGCGCGCAGTATACGGAGGGTCCGGTCATAGTAGCCGCCGCCTTGGCCAAGGCGACCACCGGCTCGGTCGAAGGCCAGCAGCGGGGCAAGGATCAGATTGGGTCTCAGCGTCGGCGATGTGGCCGGCGGCGCAGCCAACCCGGCGGCGTCGGGCGCAAGCGCCTCAGCCGCCACGGTCTCGCGAAACACCAGCGGTTCGCCCGGGGCGATCACTACGGGCAACACCACCCGCGCGCCGACGGCCCTGAGGCGATCCAGCAGCGGGGCTGGGTCGATTTCGGTCTTCATGGCCAGATATGCCGCGACGATCGGCGTCCTGGGCCACAAATCCAGGGGGGCCAGGGCGGCGGCGCGGGCCGAGGCACTGTTGCGATCGGCCGCGAGGCCGGCTCGCGCGGCGCGCATCTGCCGGCGCATCCGGAATCTATCGACGGCGGAGGAGAGAACCAAGCGAGGTGTTGCACCCGAGCAAGGGGTAAAAAAGGGTGACGGCGCCGCAAGGACCGTGAAGACGTTTCAATCCCCTCGAACCTGGTATTCAGGTGGGCGCCGTGTGTCCAAAGCCACGGCCGTGGACAGGGACAGCTCCCTAGAGGTGATTAGGGTCCCGGGATGTGATGTCTTCGACGAGAGTCGCAGCAGACCCGTCGAATATCACCTAGTGCCGACTAGGCCCCGTCACAAGAGCAGTGGCTGTCCGGGTGACGAATCCAGCGCCATCTGGTCCAGCCGATCGGCCGCCGCGTCGAGCACGTCCACCACCCGCGACTGCAGCCGTTCGAGCGCCACCTTCAGCGCCTCGCCCTGGGCCTCGGCGGTCTTGATCGCGGCCTCGGCCGCGGCCAGCTCGTCGGTGATCATCAGCGCGGCCATCAGCAGCAGTCGCGCCTCGCCCGCCGAGCCCGCCTCGGGTGCGATCTGGCGGGCTTTTTCGTCGATCCGCGCTGTCAGGGCCATCAGATGCGCCTCGCGGCCATCTTCGCAGCCTATCACATAGGGCTTGCCGTGGATTTCAACGGTGACGCGGCCCAACCTCTAGGCCTCCGTCTGGTGGTCGATCGCCGCGCGCAATTCGGTGATCGCGTTGGCCAGGGCCGCGGAGGCGTCGGCCCCGGCCCCTTCGAGCGCTGCTTCGCGGCTGCGCGCGGCGTCCAGTTCGGTCGCCAGCCGGGCGCGGTCGGCGTCGACCAGGCTGCCGGAGTCGGCCTGCGCCCGCGCGGCGCCCCGGGATATTCTCTGGCCCAGAAGCGTCACCGCCAGGTCCAGTCGCTTCACCGCCCGGTCAATCGGGCTCTCCCGATCCTGTTCCTGTGCCATCCGCGCCCTCCTTGGCGTCGCGCCTGTATAACCGTCGGCGCGGCGCATCGATACACCGGCCCACCTTGACCTTGAACGCCCCGGCCCGCAAAACGCCGCAGGCTGTAAACCGGGGAATTCTGAAGCATGACCGTGCGCGTGGCGATCAATGGATTTGGCCGTATTGGCCGGCTGGTTCTACGCTCCATTGTCGAGCACGCCCGGCGCGACATCGAGGTCGTGGCGATCAACGATCTGGGCTCAGTCGAGGTCAACGCCCACCTGCTGCGCTACGATTCGGTTCATGGCCGATTTCCGGGCATGGTCACCGTAGACGGCGACAGCCTGGACGCCGGCTTCGGTAAGATCAAGGTCACGGCCATCCGCGATCCGGGCCAGCTGCCGCACAAGGATCTGGGCGTCGATATCGCCCTCGAATGCACCGGCCTGTTCACCACCAGGGAAAAGGCTTCCGCGCACCTGGCCGCCGGCGCCCGTAAGGTGCTGGTCTCCGCTCCCTGCGACCACGCCGACAAGACCATCGTGTTCGGTGTCAACGCCCACACCCTGACCGCCGACGACCTGATCGTCTCCAACGGCTCGTGCACCACCAACTGCCTTGCTCCGGTGGCCAAGGTGCTGCTCGACCTGTGCGGCATCGAGCGTGGCTACATGACCACCATCCATTCCTACACCGGCGATCAGCCGACCCTGGACACGCTGCACAAGGACCTCTATCGCGGCCGCGCCGCAGCGATGTCGATGATCCCAACCAGCACTGGCGCCGCCAAGGCGTTGGGTCTGGTGTTGCCGCAGCTGGCCGGCAAGCTTGACGGCTCTTCGATCCGGGTGCCGACGCCGAATGTGTCGGTGGTCGACCTGAACATCGTGCCGGGCCGCCCGGTAACCGTTGCCGAAATCAACGAGGCGATGTCCAGGGCTGCCGCTGAAGGCCCGTTGAAGGGCGTGCTGGGGGTGATTACCGACCCGCTGGTGTCCGTGGACATGAATCACATCGCCGCCTCGGCCACCGTGGCGCTGCCCCAGACGCAGGTCGTGGACGGGACCCTGGCTCGGGTGCTGGCCTGGTATGATAATGAGTGGGGGTTCTCCACGCGGATGGCGGATACCGCCCTGGCCATGGCCAGGCTGGCCTAGCGCCGGACATGCCGTTTCGAAATCTCGACCAGGCCGACCTAGCCGGCAAGCGCGCGCTGGTGCGCGTTGATTTCAACGTGCCGATGGCCGACGGCGCGGTGACCGACGACACCCGCCTGCGCGCCGCCTTGCCGACCATCGCCAAGCTGCGCGCCGCCGGGGCCAAGGTGATCCTGCTGGCCCATTTCGACCGGCCCAAAGGCGTGGTGGTTCCCTCGATGAGCCTGGGCCCGGTGGCGGGACCTTTGGCTAAGGTCCTGGGCGTCGCGGTCACCTTCGTCGATGACCGTATCGGCCCGCCGGTGGCCGCCGCCGTGGCCGCGATGGCCAACGGTGACGTCATCCTGCTTGAAAACCTGCGCTTCCATAAGGGCGAAGAGAACAACGACCCGGCCTTCGCCGCCGCCCTGGCGGCCAACGGCGACCTGTTCGTCAACGACGCTTTCTCCGCTGCCCATCGCGCCCACGCCTCGACCGAGGCCATCGCCCGCATCCTGCCGGCCTATGCGGGCGAGGCGATGCGCCGCGAGCTCGACGCGCTGGAGGCCGCGCTCGGCAGCCCCGAACGCCCGGTGCTGGGCATCGTCGGCGGCTCCAAGGTCTCCACCAAGCTCGATTTGCTGAACAATCTGGTCGCCAGGCTCGGCTATCTGGCCATTGGCGGCGGCATGGCCAACACCTTCCTGTTTGCCCAGGGCCACGACATCGCCGCCAGCTTCGCCGAGAAAGACCTGGCGCCCACCGCTCGCGAGATCATGGCGGAAGCCAAGGCCAAGGGCTGTGAACTGCTACTGCCCATCGACGTGGTGGTGGCGGAAAAGATGGAACCCGGCATTCCCTTCCGGATCTGCGATCTCGACCAGCTGGCCCCCGCCGACCGCATCCTCGACGCCGGACCGAAATCGGCTGCGCGGCTGATGGCGGCTATGGATACCGCTAAGACCTTGATCTGGAACGGCCCGCTGGGCGTGTTCGAGGTCCCGCCCTTCGACGCGGCTACCACGGCGGCGGCTCGCCACGCGGCCGCCCTGGCCAAGGCCGGAAGCCTGATCGCGGTGGCCGGTGGCGGAGACACTGTCGCGGCCCTGCACCACGCCGGTGTGGCGGACGATTTCACTTTCGTTTCCACCGCCGGCGGCGCGTTCCTGGAATGGATGGAGGGCAAGACGCTGCCCGGCGTGGCGGCCTTGCAAGTCTAGGGCCGCGGACTAAGGTCCCGCCCCATTACAGAACTGAGGGATTTCAACATGGCGCGCATAACGCTCCGACAATTGCTCGATCACGCCGCCGAACGCGGCTACGGCGTTCCGGCGTTCAATATCAACAACATGGAACAAGGCCTGGCCATCATGGAGGCCGCTCAAGCGACCAATTCGCCGGTGATCATCCAGGCCAGCCGCGGCGCTCGCAGCTATGCCAACGATATCGTCCTGGCCAAGCTGATCGACGCCCTGGTCGATCTCCACCCGACCATTCCGGTATGCATGCATCAGGACCACGGCAACAACGAAGCCACCTGCGCCACGGCCATCCAGTACGGCTTCACCAGCGTGATGATGGATGGCAGCCTTAAGGCCGACGCCAAGACCCCGGCGGACTATGAGTACAATGTTGGCGTCACCCGCCGGGTGGTGGACATGGCCCATTGGGTCGGCGCCTCGGTGGAGGGCGAACTCGGCGTGCTGGGCAGCCTGGAAACCGGCATGGGCGAAAAGGAAGACGGCCACGGTTTCGAGGGCAAACTGTCGCATGACGAGCTGCTGACCGACCCGGCCCAAGCCGTGGATTTCGTGCGCGCCACCGAGGTCGACGCTCTGGCCATCGCCATGGGCACCAGCCACGGCGCCTATAAGTTCACCCGTCGGCCCGACGGCGACGTGCTGGCCATGGGGGTGATCGAGGAGATCCACCGCCGCCTGCCCAACACCCACCTGGTGATGCACGGCTCATCGTCGGTGCCCCAGGATCTTCAGGACATCATCAACCAGTACGGCGGCGAAATGCCCCAGACCTGGGGTGTGCCGGTGGAGGAGATTCAGCGCGGCATCCGCCACGGCGTGCGCAAGATCAACATCGACACCGACTGCCGGATGGCCATGACCGGCGCCATTCGCAAGGTGCTGACCGAAACCCCCACCGAATTCGACCCGCGCAAATATCTGAAGCCCGCCATGGAGGCGATGCGCAAGGTCTGCGTCCAGCGCTTCGAGGAATTCGGCGCGGCGGGGCATGGGGACAAGATCACGCCGTTGCCGCTGAGTGTGATGGCCAAGCGATACGCGGGTGGGGAGCTGTCGCCAAAGTTTGGGGGGTGAAGGGGTTGGCGGTCAGAGGCGCTCGCGGCTGACAATGACATCGATTGCCACAACACCGGCCCCTTTTTCGCTGGTTCCAGCGCGATCAGCTTGGAAAGCTGGGTCTTGGCTTGGTGGACAGTGAAGATCATGGCGCTTAGCTAATAAGGGTCAGGGAGGCGAGCGGCCGTGACGTTAAAACTGCAACCGGAGAAGAACGCCAGCGGCGATCCGCGCCGCGCGACCCAGGGCTTTGGGCGGGTCAGTCGACAGGCGCCGCCGGCTTTTGACCCGGCCCAAGACATCGATGAGGCGTGCGCGTTCTTCGAAGACAATGGTTACGTCGTGCTGTCCGGCTGCCTCGACGACGCAGAGTTGGCGGAGCTGAACGCCTTCTGTCACCGCACCCAGGCCGACCGGCCCGAAGCCTGGGGCCTGAGCGACAAGCGCAAGCCGCACCATCGCGGCCAGGGGCTGATTTATTCCCAGCCCCTGCTCGACCATCCAGAGCTCGATGCCTATACGCGCCACCCGAGATCATACCCCGTGGTCGCGCGATTGCTGGGCGGCGAGGATCAGGTGCGGTTCTCCGAATTCAACTTTCGCGAGACGCCGGAAGGCGCGGGGCCTGGGGCGATGAACTTCCACCATGACGCGGTGCGCGAGGACCGCCTGATCCGCGCGCCCTACCTGCCCTGCGACTGGCTGTGCGCCATCCACTACCTGACCGACGTCGAGCCGGGAGCGCCTTGCTTCTGCGTCGTGCCGAACAGCAGCCGGTTCGAGACCCTGAAGGCGGCGTTCAAGACCCTCGGCGACGAGTATCGAGAGGTTCCGCTGCATGGCCCGGCCGGGACCTGCGTGCTCTATGACACCGCCACCTTCCACACGCGGCTCGACGGCGACGGTCAGAAGATGCGCCGGACCTGGCACCAGTATTATGCGCGCGGCGGCTGGCTGCGCAGCGCCCTGCCGACCACCAGCCGCTATGTTCGGGCGCCCAGCCCCGTGCTTACCGACTGGAATCTGTTCCCCGAGCGCCTGGCGATGAACCCGGACCCGAAAGTCCGCCTGTTTTTCTCCCATTGGAACACCGCTCAGGGCGAATGGGCCGCCAGCGGGTTCGATCCCGAAGTCCGCAAGGCCATGCCCCGCGGCGAGCAGTAGCCGGGCGTTCTCTTAGATCCCGACGCTGAA
>JAYTXV010000443.1:0-12219 GCA_043742805.1 Caulobacteraceae bacterium
CACCGTTTGGGCAGCGGATTGGCAGCGGTCAGGCAACAGAGAATTTTCCCAAGCTACTGTTCTTAAACGGTTTCAAAGATCGACTCAGAGCTTTTGGCAGCTAGTTCGCTTGGGTGGGCGCGGGCCAACCCGAAAAATGAAGGCCTAAAAGATTCCCTAATATTGCTTTCTGCAATATTATGGCGGAAATGTCAAGGCCATGGACGGCAGTTCAAACCCAAGACAGCGAATTCTTCGGCAACCGGCCGCTCGGGTCGTGGACGGTAACCCGATGTGGCAAATCCGGCCCCCACCGCCATAGAACAAGGTTCTGATCATCCAGCCCGGCGCCGTTGGCAAAGCTGGGGACCAAGATTCCGGCGCGGCCAGACGCCAACAGCCGCCGCACAATTCCCCATGACGCCGGGATCCGGCCGGCGCTCAGATCCAGCGCCCAAGGGCAGGCCAGATCGGTCAGGAGCAAGTTGGCGGCGGAGCGGTCGGTTTCGGTTCGCAGATCGACGATATCCTGACAATCGACCTCATATACGCACAGCACCTGGGGCTCCAAGCGATGGGCGAAACCGACCGACACTTCGCGAAATGCGGTGTTGAGCGACAGGGATAGATAGAGCGTCTCCAGGCCCGGCCAGTTGAAACGCCGGCCCTTCAGCGCCGCGCCGGCGCCCGACAGCGGTGTCCAGGACCATTTGGGGTCGTGAGCCCGAAAGCCCTCGCCGACAAATCTCAAGCGTGGCCGCCGGTGGCCAGATGGTCGACATAGTCGCGCACCGCCGCCGCGGCGCCGGTTTTGACCAGCGCCTCGGCGGTGCGCCCGCCGAAAGCCGGGATCGGCTCGGCGCGATACCAGGCCATGGCCTGGGCCGGGCCGCCGGCCCAGGCTTGCACCAGATTGATGATCTCAAGCATTTCGCGCATGCGGGTCTGGGCCTTGGGACTGTCGCGGCGGCTGGCTTTCTGGAAAACCTCGCGCGCCAGACCGGCGGTTTCGGCCAGCTGGGCCTTGGACATGTGGAAGACCTCGGCGACCGCCTCGACATTGACCATGCCGCCCCCATCCATGTGCGCACTGAACGACCAGGATCGAACCGGATCAAAGGTCATTGCCACTTGCCGCTCCTTTGACTGTAAAGTCGGTCAAAACATAGGCGGAAAGGGTTCGGGGTCAAGCGCTTTGACGCCCTACCCCAAACCTCGCGCCAGGAACGCGCCGCCAAGTTGGAGGCCGGCCATGTCGATGCTGTGTCCCAGACCCGGCGAAACCTGGCTTTGCACAGCAAACCCGGCCTCGGTCAGGGCCGTCCTGGCCTGGTGGAAGGCGGTGATCGGGATCATCGCGTCGGCGTCGCCGTGAATCAGCAGGATCGGCGGACGGGTGGGCGCGGCGGCCAGGGCCGCCTCGTCGGCGATCATGCCCGAATAGCCGAGGATCCCGACCAACGGCGTGGCGCGACCGGGGCCGACGTGCAGGGCCATCATGGTTCCCTGGCTGAAGCCGACCAGGGCCAGGCTGGTCTCGGTCAGGCCGTGGGCGGCCAGTTCGGCGTCGATGAAGGCGTTCAACGCCGGGGCGGCGCGGGCAGCCCCGGCGGCGCGGGCGTTGCGGTCCAGGCTTGCGATGCCCCACCACTGATAGCCGCCCGGCGCGCCCGGACAGATTTCCGGAGCGTTGGGAGAGACGAAGGCGGTGTGGGGCAAGGCCGGCCGCCAATGGGGCGCCAAGCCGATCAGGTCGTCGCCGTTGGAGCCGTAACCATGCAGCAGGATCACCAGCGATTTCGCCGGGGCGCCCGAGGCCGGCGGTATTCGAGGTCCATCGATCATCGCGTCGGCTCCGTTGGCTGAAAGAACCCGGTTATCATGCGCGGAATGCGGGCGGAACGCGGAAGGTCATTTTCCAGGCGCCGGCCGATTGGCTGGCCCTCAGGGCCGTGCACGGTGGACGGCGGCCATTCGAGGGTCTTAGCTTCGCCGCATGACTCCGCCCCCGACGTCCAGCCTGAAGACCCGCATCGCCCTGCCCGCACAGGAGGAGGATGTCGTCGCCCTTCGCCGGGCGCTGGTGGCTAAGCTGACCTATGCGGTGGGCAAGGACCCGATCGTGGCCAGCAACCACGACTGGTTCGTCGCCACCGCCCTGACCGTGCGCGACCGGATCGTCGACCGCTGGTTCCCCAGCACGCGAGCGATCTACGAACAGAAGCGTAAGCGCGTCTATTACCTGTCGATGGAGTTCCTGATCGGGCGGCTGCTGGGCGATTCGCTCAACAACCTCGGCCTGACCGAGACCATGCGCGCGGCCCTGGCAGAACTGGGCGTCGATCTGGAGCGGCTGCGGACGATCGAGCCCGACGCGGCTCTGGGCAATGGCGGCCTGGGGCGGCTGGCGGCCTGTTTCATGGAGAGCATGGCCAGCCTGTCGGTGGCGGCCTACGGCTACGGCATCCGCTATGACCACGGCCTGTTCCGCCAGCACATCAAGGACGGCTGGCAGATCGAAACGCCGGAAAACTGGCTGGCCTCGGGTAATCCGTGGGAGTTCGAACGGCCCGAAGTGCTGTTCCACATCGGCTTCGGCGGCCATGTGGAGCTGGTCCAGGAGGGACCCGGCGCCGGCGGCTATCACTGGCGCCCGGCCGAAACCGTCGAGGCCCTGGCCTATGACACCCCGGTGGTCGGGTGGCGCGGCAAGCATGTAAACACCCTGCGGCTATGGTCAGCCCGCGCGCCGGACCCGCTGGGGCTGGAGGCGTTCAACAAGGGTGACCACCTGGGCGCTCTGGCTTCGCAGGCCCGAGCACAGTCGATCTCTCAGGTGCTCTATCCCAGCGACGAGACCCCGGCCGGCGAGGAACTCCGGCTTCGGCAGGAGTATTTCTTCTCTTCGGCCGCTTTGCAGGACATCATCCGCCGGCACATGGAACAGCATGACGGCGATGTGCGGGGCCTCAACGCGCATGTGGCCATCCAGCTGAACGACACCCATCCGGCCATCGCCATCCCCGAACTGATGCGGCTGCTGGTCGATGTGCATGGGCTGGAGTGGGACGAAGCCTGGACGATCACCCAGGCGACGTTCTCCTACACCAACCACACCCTGCTGCCCGAGGCGCTGGAGCACTGGGGCGTGCCGCTGATGGAGCGGCTGCTGCCGCGCCACATGCAGATCATCTATATGATCAACGCCTTGCACCTCGACCGCCTGCGCGCGGCCGGCAAGATCGAGGAGAGCGAGGTCGGCGAGGTGTCGCTGATCGACGAACAGGCCGGGCGCAAGGTGCGGATGGGCTGGCTGAGTTTTGTCGGCGCCCACAAGGTCAACGGGGTGTCGGCCCTGCACACCGACCTGATGCGCCAGACGGTGTTTGCCACCTTCCACCGTCTCTATCCCGACCGCATCGTCAACAAGACCAACGGCATCACCTTCCGGCGCTGGCTGATGGAGGCCAATCCCGGCCTTACCCGCCTGCTGGCCGAAACCGTCGGGGGCAAGGTGCTGGATGATCCGATGGCCTTGGCCGACTTCGCCGCCTATGCCGACGACGCCGGCGTACAGGACCGGTTCGCGGCAATCCGCCACGATCACAAGGTGGCTTTGACCCGCCTGATCGCCGAGCGGCTGCATATTCGTGTCAATCCCGACGCGCTGTTCGACACCCAGATCAAGCGCATCCACGAATACAAACGCCAGCTGCTGAATATCCTGGAGACCATCGCGCTCTATGACTCGATGCGCGCGCAGCCGACCCGCAGCTGGACGCCCCGCGTGAAGATCTTCGCCGGGAAGGCCGCGGCCAGCTACCATCGGGCGAAGCTGATCATCAAGCTTATCAACGATGTGGCGCAGGTAGTGAACAGTGATCCGACTTTGAACGGCAAGCTGAAGGTGGTCTTCCTGCCCAACTACAACGTCTCTTTGGCCGAGGCGATCATCCCAGCCTCGGACCTCTCGGAACAGATATCCACCGCCGGCATGGAGGCCTCCGGCACCGGCAATATGAAACTCGCCCTGAACGGCGCCTTGACCATCGGCACCCTCGACGGGGCCAACGTGGAGATCAGGGAGCAGGTCGGCGACGATAACATCTTCATCTTCGGTATGACCGCGGACCAGGCGGAGGCCAAACGTCGCGAGGGCGTGGGGGCGCGCGAGCTGGTCGCCGCCTCGCCGATGCTCAGCCAGGTGCTGGAACAGGTGGCGTCCGGCGTGTTCTCACCATCGGAGCCGAACCTATACCGCGATCTCGTGGAGAGCCTGCTCGACCACGACCACTTCCTGGTGCTGTCTGACTTCGAGGCCTATGCGGCGGCGCAGGCCCGAGTGGCGGATCGCTGGAAGGATCAAAAGGCATGGCGCCGATCGGCAATCCTCAACACCGCGCACATGGGATGGTTCTCGTCGGACCGGACCATAAGGGAGTATGCACGGGATATCTGGAACGTCCCGGTGCAGTAGACTTGACAGCAAATCCTTCGGTCGGCCGGCGCCTCGATACCGACGAGATCGCCGCCCTCGTGCGTGGCCGGCATGGCGACCCGTTCGCCGTGCTGGGTCCCCACGCCGATCCGGCGGGGGTCGTGGTCCGCGCCCTTGTCCCAGGGGCGGAGACCGTCGAAGCGCGAAGCGGTGATGGGCGCTGGACAGCCACCCTGGAGCGCCGCCACCCGGAAGGCCTGTTCGAGGGCTTGGCCATGGGCGCAGGGCCCGCCGACGCCTACCGGTTGTTCGCGTCAAACGCCGGGGGGGCCTGGGATTTCGACGACCCCTTTCGTTTCGACCCGGTGCTGGGGACGGTGGACGATCACCTGTTCGTCGAGGGCCGGCATCGCCGGCTGTGGGAAAAGCTGGGCGCGCATTTGATGGTCCATCAGGGCGTGGCCGGGGTGCATTTCGCGGTCTGGGCGCCGAACGCGGGACGTGTCTCAGTGGTCGGCGATTTCAACGCCTGGGACGGTCGGCGAAACCCGATGCGAAAGCGGGTGGACAGCGGCCTGTGGGAAATCTTCGCCCCCGGGCTGGGGGAAGGGACCGTTTATAAGTACGAGATCGTCGGGCCTGGTGGCGAGATGCTGCCGCTGAAGGCCGACCCGTTCGGCTTCGCCGCCGAGCTTCGCCCTTCGACCGCCTCGGTGGTGGCGCGACTGGAGGGCTTTGTCTGGCATGACGAGGCGGCCGCGGCGGTGCGCGGCGGCGGGGAAAGCCGGCGAGCGCCGATGTCGGTCTATGAGGTCCACCTGGGCTCATGGCGGCGAAACCAGGACGGCGGGTTCCTGACCTACGACCAGATCGCCCAAGCCCTGATCCCATATGTGGCCGGGATGGGGTTCACCCATCTGGAGCTGATGCCGGTCAGCGAGCATCCGCTCGACGATTCCTGGGGCTATCAGCCCATCGGCCTGTTTGCCCCCACCAGCCGGTTCGGTGAGCCGGCCGCCTTCGCCCGGCTGATCGACGCCGCGCACCAGGCCGGGCTTAAGGTGATCATCGACTGGGTGCCGGCGCATTTCCCGGTGGACCGCCACGGCCTGGCCCAATTCGACGGGACTGCCCTCTATGAATATGCCGACCCGCGCCGGGGCTTTCAGCCGGATTGGAACACCGCGGTCTATGATTTCGGGCGCCGAGAGGTGGTCAACATGCTGCTGGCCAACGCGCTCTATTGGCTGGAGGTGTTCCACATCGACGGCCTGCGCGTCGATGCGGTGGCCTCGATGCTGAACTTCGACTTTTCGCGCCCGGACGGCCAGTGGCTGCCCAACGCTCAGGGCGGCCCGGAAAACCGCGAGGCCGAGTCGTTCCTCAAACAGCTGAATGTGCTGGTCCACGCCTCGGAGGTGGGGGGCGTCACCCTGGCGGAGGACTCCACCACCTGGCCCGGCGTCACGGCGCCGGTGACGGCCGGTGGGCTGGGGTTCGACTTCAAATGGAACCTGGGGTGGATGAACGACACGTTGGACTACATGTCCGGCGACCCGATCTTCCGGCCCCATCATCACGACAAGCTGACTTTTGGCCTGATCTACGCGTTCACGGAAAACTTCATCCTGCCCTTGTCGCACGACGAGGTGGTGCACGAGAAAGGCACCATCCTCAGCCGGATGCCCGGCGATGAGTGGCGGCAGTTCGCGGGAGCGCGGGCCTACTACGGGTTCATGTGGGGGTATCCGGGTAAGAAGCTGTTGTTCATGGGCCAGGAGTTCGGCCAGCGGCGGGAGTGGGATTTCGCCGGTCAGCTGGACTGGGACCTGCTCGGGTCGCCGCTGAACCAGGGTCTGCAAGCGGCGGTTCGCGACCTCAACCAGCTCTATCGCTCCACGCCGGCGTTATATCGGCGCGACGGAGAAGCCGAGGGCTTTCGCTGGATTGTCGTCGATGACAAGGCCCAGTCGGTCGTGGCGTGGCTGCGGATCGGGGCGGAGGGTGATCCGCTGGTGGCGGTGGTTTGTAATTTCACCCCGGAACCCCGGAGCGCCTATCGGATCGGGCTGCCCGAAGCCGGCTGGTGGCGAGAGATATTCAATTCGGACGGGCTGGACTATGGCGGATCGGGCGTGGGCAACCTCGGCGGGGTGCGAGCGACGGCCGGACCCTCGCATGGATATCCCGCATCGGCGGCATTGACCCTGCCGCCGCTCGGCGCCGTCTATTTCCAGTTCCAGCCCGACCTCCAATCGGGATAGATTAAAAGCCCGGTGGGAGCACAATCGACCATGGCCACGCCAACCACCATCGCGCCTCTTTCCCGACAGGCCATGGCCTATGTGCTGGCCGGCGGCCGGGGCAGCCGCCTGATGGAACTGACCGACGTACGCGCCAAGCCGGCGGTCTACTTCGGCGGCAAATTCCGGATCATCGACTTCGCGCTTTCCAACGCCCTCAATTCGGGCATCCGGCGGATCGCCGTGGCCACGCAATACAAAGCCCACAGTCTGATCCGCCACATGCAGCGCGGCTGGAACTTCTTCCGTCCCGAACGCAACGAGACCTTCGATATCCTGCCAGCCAGCCAGCGGGTTTCCGAAGACAGCTGGTATCTGGGCACCGCCGACGCGGTCTATCAGAACCTGGACATCATCCAGGATTATGACGCCCGCTTCACCGTGGTGATGGCCGGCGACCATATCTACAAGATGGATTTCGAGCCGATGCTGCGCCAGCATGTCGATCAGAAGGCCGGTGTGACCGTCGCCTGCATCGAGGTTCCGATAGCCCAGGCCTCCGGGTTCGGGGTGATGTCGGTGGACGCCAGCGACCGGATCGTCGACTTCCTGGAAAAGCCGGCCAACCCGCCCGCCATGCCCGGCAACCCGGCCATGAGCCTGGCCAGCATGGGCATCTATGTATTCGACACCAAGTTCCTGGCCGAAGAGCTGCGGCGCGACGCCGCCGACCCGGAGTCGAGTCATGACTTCGGCAAGGACATCATTCCGCGGCTGGTCAGAGACGGCATGGCCGTCGCCCACCCCTTTACCCGCTCCTGTATCCGCCCCACGCCGGAGGCTCCGGCCTATTGGCGGGATGTGGGCACGATCGACAGCTATTTCGCCGCCAATATCGACCTGACCGAGGTGGTGCCAGACCTGGACCTGTACGACCGGGCCTGGCCGGTCTGGACCTACAGCGAGATGAACGCGCCGGCCAAGTTCGTGCATGATTATCCGGGGCGGCGCGGTTCGGCGACCGCGTCGCTGGTGGCCGGCGGCTGCGTGGTGTCTGGCAGTCACGTCTGGCGCTCGCTGCTGTTCAGCGGGGTGCGGGCCAATTCCTACAGCACCGTGGAACTGGCGGTGGTGCTGCCCGATGTGGAAATCGGCCGCTCGGCCCGCCTGCGCAACGTGATCATCGACCGGGGGGTGAGAATCCCCGAAGGCCTGGTCGTCGGCGACAATCCGAGGCTGGACGCCGAGCGGTTCCGCCGGTCCGAAGGCGGGGTCTGCCTGATCACCCAGAAGATGATCGACAAGCTGGGCGCATGAAGGCCGCCGAGGTTCTGGCCGTCGCGGCGGAGATCTACCCCCTGATCAAGACCGGCGGCCTGGCCGATGTGACGGGCGCGCTGCCGGCCGCGCTGCTGGCCGACGGCTTCGCGATCCGGACCCTGGTCCCGGGCTACCCGGCGGTGATGCGCCAGCTGAAGTCGACCAGCCCCGTCCACACCTATGCCGACCTGTTTGGCGGACCAGCCCGGTTGATCGGCGCGCGGGTCGCCGGGTTGGACCTGTTCGTTCTGGACGCCCCCCACCTGTTCGATCGGGCCGGCGGCCCCTACGCTGACGAGTCCGGCCGTGATTGGCGGGATAACCCCCAACGGTTCGCCGCCCTGGCCAGGGTGGGCGCCGACATCGGTCTGGGCTTGGCGCCCGGCTATAGGCCGGCCATCGTCCACGCCCATGACTGGCAGGCCGGCCTGACCGCCGCCTATCTGCGCTACGATGGCCGCTCTCGACCCGGCACGGTGATGACCGTTCATAATCTGGCGTTTCAGGGGCAATTTCCCGCCGGCTTGTTGAACGCCCTCGGCCTGCCGTTTGAAGCGTTCAGCCGGGAGGGTGTCGAATACTATGGCGACATCGGCTTCCTGAAGGCCGGTCTCTCGCTTTCCGATCGGATCACGACGGTATCGCCAACCTATGCGGCCGAGATCCGCACCCCGGAGCACGGCATGGGCCTGGACGGCCTGCTGCGCTGGCGGGGGGGGCGTCTGACCGGCATACTCAACGGCATCGATCCGGCGATCTGGGATCCGGCCGGCGACCCTCTGATCGCGGCGCCTTATTCGGCTGAGGATCTGTCGGGGCGAGCCCTGAACCGGGCGGCGTTGCGGGATCGGTTCGGGCTGGACGGCGGCGATGACGCGCCGGTGTTCGGGGTGGTCAGCCGCCTCAGCTGGCAAAAGGGGCTGGACCTGCTGCTGGAGGCTTTGCCGACGCTGCTGGCGGAGGGCGGGCGGCTGGCGCTGCTGGGATCGGGAGACGAGCATCTGCGGGCCGGCTTCGCCGCCGCGGCGGCCGCCCATCCGGGCCGGATCGGCTGCGTGTTCGGCTATGACGAAACCTTGGCGCACCAGATTCAGGCGGGCGCCGATGCCCTGCTGGTGCCCTCGCGGTTCGAGCCTTGCGGCCTGACGCAACTCTACGCCCTGCGCTACGGCGCGGTTCCAGTGGTCGCCAGGGTTGGCGGTCTGGCGGACACCGTGATCGACGCCAGCCCGATGGGCCTGGCGGCCGGGGTGGCCACGGGCGTGCAGTTCGCGCCAGTCAATACGCCGATGCTGGAGAGCGCCATCCGCCGCGCGTGCCGACTGTATGCCGACCAGACAGGGTGGCGACGGCTTCAGGCCAACGGCATGGCGGCCGACGTTTCCTGGACCCGGCCATCGCGGCTTTATGCCGATCTTTACCGCGACCTGATCGCCGAACGCGCGGCCTGACACGTGGTGGCGAAGGGACGCAGGCCGCCGGTGTCGGAGGGTTCGCCCGAGCCCCTGGGCGTCAGCCTGACCGCGAGCGGGATCAATGTCGCCGTCTGGTCGGCGCACGCCGAGGCGATCGAGGTCTGCCTGTTCGACGACGACAGCGACGGCGAAGTCGCCCGGGTCGCCCTGCCCGGACGGACCGGGCCGGTGTTCCACGGCTACATCGACGGGGTAGCCGCCGGAGCGCGCTATGGCCTCCGGGCGCATGGGCCGTTCGCGCCGGACCAGGGTCACCGGTTCAATCCCAACAAGCTGCTGATCGACCCCTATGCGCACCGGATCGACCGGCCGTTCGTGCTGCATCCGACGATGTTCGCCCATGATCCCGACGACAGCGCGCCATTCATGCCCAAGGGCATCGTCGCGGCTCCGTTCACGCCGCCAACGCCGCCCCGGCCCGAAATCCCCTGGGGCCGGACGGTGATCTACGAACTGCATGTCCGGGGCTTCACACGGACTCACCCCAACATTCCCGAGGCGCTGCGCGGGACCTTCGCCGGCCTCGCCCACCCGGCCGCCATCGCCCATCTGAAGGGGCTGGGCGTCACCAGCGTCGAGTTGATGCCGGCCAGCGCCTGGGTCGATGAGCGCCATCTGCCGCCGCTCGGGCTGTCCAACTATTGGGGCTACAACCCCGTCGCCTATCTGGCGCCCGATCCCAGGCTGGCGCCGGGCGGCTGGGCGGAGGTCCGGGCCGCCGTCGACGCCCTGGCGGCCGCGGGGATCGAGACCATCCTCGACGTGGTGTTCAACCATACCGGCGAGGGCGACGCGCTGGGGCCGACGCTGTCGATGCGCGGCCTCGACAACGCCGCCTACTATCGCCTCGATCCCACGAATCCGGCGCGGTATCTAAACGAAGCCGGCACCGGAAACACCCTGGCGCTGAACCGGGCGCCGGCCATGCGGCTGACGCTCGACGTGCTGCGCGCCTGGCGCCGCCTGGCGGGGATCGCCGGCTTTCGCTTCGATCTGGCCCCGCTTCTGGGACGCACGGAGCAGGGGTTCGACCCGGCCGCGCCGCTGCTGGCGGCCATCGACCAGGACCCCCAGCTGCGCGGTCTGAAACTGATCGCCGAACCCTGGGACATCGGACCCGGAGGCTATCAACTCGGTCGGTTTCCGTCGGCCTGGGGCGAGTGGAACGATCGGTTCCGCGACACGGTCCGAGGGTTCTGGCGGGGCGACGGGGTGTCGCTGGGCGACCTGGCCCGGTGTCTGGCCGGATCTCAGGATGTCTTCGCGGGCCGCCGGCCGTCGCGGAGCGTCAACTATGTGGCCGCGCACGACGGCTTCACCCTGGCCGATCTGGTCGCCCACGAGCGCAAGCACAACCTGGCCAACGGCGAAGCCGACCGCGACGGGCACGACCACAACCTGTCCTGGAACAACGGCGCGGAAGGGCCAACCGACGATCCGGCCATCGTCGCGGCGCGCCTGGCGGACCAGCGCGCGATGCTGGCCACGCTGCTGCTGTCGCGTGGGACGCCGATGCTGGCGATGGGCTCCGAGATGGCTCAAAGCCAGGGCGGCAACAACAACGCCTATGCTCAGGACAACGCCATCGGATGGCTGAACTGGGCGGCGGCGGATCCTGGGTTGCTGGCCTTCACGACGCGCCTGATCGCCATTCGCGCCGACCATGCGGCGTTGCGCGCCGATCGGTTCCTGGCCGGCGAGGCGGCGGCCGGCGGCCCCTATCCGGACGTGGAGTGGCGAACGGCGGCCGGTTCGCCGCTGACCGCCCAGGCCTGGGACGATCCCGCCGGAGAGACTCTGGTCATGGTCCTGGCCGAACCCCAAGGCGGCCGGGTCGACCGGGTGGTCGTGGCCGTTCATCGGGGCGCCGCGCCGACCCAGCTCACCCTGCACGAGCCACGCGACGGCCGGGCCTGGACCCTGCTGGCCGACAGCGCCGATCCGGAGCGTGGCGGGGTGATCGACGAGGGCGTGACAACGATCGCGGCGCGGTCGGTGACCGTGCTGGCGGAGGAGCCCGCGCCCGGGCGACGGGCGCGCGGGGTGGACGACGCGGTTCTGGGGCGCCTTGCGGCCGCGGCGGGCATAGCGGCGGAGTGGTGGGACGTGGACGGCGCCGGCCACAAGGTCAGCCCCGACACCCACAAGGCCTTGCTGGCCGCCATGAGCCTTGCCGCCGAGACCACCCATCAGGCCGTTGAATCGCTCGCCGGTCTGGCTCGCGACCGGGATCGACGGCCCCTGCCCCACGCCCTGGTCGGCAAGGTCGACGAGCCCGTGACCCTGCGGCTTGCGATCGAAGACGGCGGCGCGCCGATCCGCACAGGGTTGACGATCCGCGGCGAGGACGGGACGACGCGTCGGCTGCGCGCGGACAGCCTGGACATCGCGCTTCCGCCACTCGCGCCCGGCCGCTACTTCGTGACCCGCGACGACGTTCCGGATCTCGTCTGCCATCTGATCATCGCGCCGCGCGCATGCCACGCGCCGGATGTCCTCAAGGACGGTGGCCGAGTTTGGGGACTGGCGACCCAGATTTATGGCCTGCGCCGACGGGGCGACCAGGGGATCGGCGACTTCACGACGCTGGGCGCCCTGGGCGAGGCGACGGCGGATCGCGGCGGCGCGATCCTCGGGTTCAATCCGCTGCACGCGCTGTTCAACGACCGGCCGGAGCTGGCCAGCCCCTATTATCCCTCCGACCGGCGCTTCCTCGACCCGATCTATCTGGACCTCGACCGCGTGGCCTTCGCCGGTCCGTTCA